>DATNBG010000117.1:0-8575 GCA_035572075.1 Roseiarcus sp.
GTCGAGATCGGCGACATCGCCCATGGGCTGGCGCGTGTGGCCCGCTGGAACGGTCAGACGAAGGGGCCCGAGATCTTCTCGGTCGCCCAGCATTCGCTGCTGGTCGAAGCCCTATTCGCCGCTTGCGAGCAGCCGCCCTCGAACAGGGAGCGGCTCGCGGCGCTACTGCACGACGCGCCCGAATATGTGATCGGCGACATGATCTCGCCGTTCAAGGCGGCGGTCGGCGGGGATTACAAGCGGGTCGAGTCGCGCCTCAGCCGAGCGATCTTCGTCCGCTTCGGCCTGGCGCCCGAACCGACGGACGATCTCGAGCGGCGCATCAAGGCCGCCGACCGCGCCTCGGCCTATCTCGAGGCGACCGCCCTCGCCGGCTTCTCGATCAAGGAAGCGCGCAAACTGTTCGGCGAGCCCGATGTGCCGATCGCAGATTTCGCCCACCTCCTCGAGCCGATGCGGCCGGCCGATGTCGAGGCGCGGTTCCTCGCCCGCTTCGCCGAACTCGACGCCGAGGCCGCCCCATGGGCAGGCTCCCGACTTTGATCACACGAGCGCCATAGCGCATTCAGTCCGTGTCGGCCCGCGTCACATTTGCGGTCCGTGGGCGCCGATCATGCCTACGAACCAAAGCACTATAAGGACGATCAAAACAACGCCCAGGACGCCACCGAGCCCCGCCGTTCCATAGCGACCGTGCGCATAATATCCACCGCCCCCGCCGAAAATCAGAATCAGCAGAATGATAAGAAGAATCGTGCTCATGCCGCAATGTCCCTCAGGGTCGCTCAAAATCCCGGCCGCGCCGGGAGAGTCAACTACTTCTTCACCGCGTCCCGCACCGCGTCTTTTAGGCCGCCAATAGCGTTCTGCACTTTCCCTTCGACCTTGTCAGCCTTGCCCTCGGCCTCCAGCTTGGAGTCGCCGACCACCTTTCCCACCGCCTCCTTCACCGCGCCCTTCACCTGTTTCGCCGATCCCGCGACACGATCCTTGTCCATGACGTTCTCCAGTCCACAAAACGACGGCGTTTGCGTGTTCGTCAATGCTCCGGCCGTTTTGGTCGGTTTCAGATACCGCTGTCATTTGCAGTGGGCATTGATTTAGATCAGTCGATGTCCATCCGACGTTTGCTGGAAGGCCGCTTTGCATCGCTGCTCCCGAATATCGGGCGACGCTTCAATTGGTTGGACGGCGCAATCCATCGGGGCGAATTTTCCGCGACGCAGGACCTCAACCTTTGTCGACGGAGGTAGGTATTTTCCGAGCCTATGACGGCTTCGACTTCTCCATCATGTTCAGTGCGACTGTCCAACGTCTTTCCGACCGCAGTTCGCTCTGACCGTGGTCATTTCCTTTTTGGGAGGTGATGCAAATCAACGACAGTTTCAGAATAGCCGAGAAAGATGCGTGGCGCAGGGAAAGGAAACCGGGCTATGTTTCGCAAGCGAATTCTCTTGGGCGCGATTATCGCCGGCCTCGCCGGCTCGGTCGCGGGGTGCGCGCCGGTGGGCTACGCTGGTTACGGCGGCTACAGCTCGCCTGTCGTCTATAGCGGCGGCTACTACGGCGGCTACGGCGCCCCGGTCTATCGCGGCGGTTACTACGGCGGGTACGGCTATCGCCACGGCTATTACGGCGGCGCCTATCGGCGCGGCGTTTATTCTCGCGGCGTTTATTCTCGCGGCGCCTATGGCCACGGCGGCTATTATCGCGGCGGCCATCATGGCGTCTACCGCGGCGGCGCCTATCACGGCGGTCACGGGCGACGGTAATCTGGTCGAGCGATCCTCGTCCTGATTTTTTTGTTCGGCGGGCGAGGCTGGGGGCGATGGGGTTTGACGAACATTAGGCGCGCTGAATTCCAGCAATCTGCACCTGTGGTATTGCGGAGGCATAAATGAACGAAACCGCAAAGGACGCCGACGCCGACAAGGCATACGCTCGTCTCGAGAAGGATTTGACGGCCGTGAAAAACGATATCGCCCATCTCTCCCAACAGATTCCCGAAGCCGTGAACGCGCTCGGCGCGGTCGCGCAGAGCCAGGCGCGGCGTGGACTGAGAAGCGCGCGCGCGAACGTCGATTCCGTGATGTCGGACGCATCCGATCGAGCGGGCACGATCGCGAACGCCGCGCAGGACGCCGCGTCTTCGGTCGGCGACACGCTGGCGGATGTGATCCACGAGCGGCCAATCGCCACGCTGGCTTTGGCGTTGGGGCTCGGCTTTCTGATCGGCGTGACCTGGCGCCGGTAGTCCGGCGCAGATCATCATGTTCGATCGGATCTCCGATCGCTGGAAAAAAGATGCGGGGGGCGCTCTGTGGCTGGTTGTGATCGCCGCGGCGTCCCTTGCCACAGCGGCGGTTGCGGTCAGCTTTCTGTGCGCCGCGGTTTTCGTCGTCGCGCTTGACCGATACGGTCTGGTCGCCGCCTGTCTCGCGGGCGCCGGCGTGTTCCTGCTGGCGACCCTGGCGCTCCTCGGGGCTTACGCGATTCATGCCGCCCGCCGCCGACGGGATGCTGAGGCGCGCGCAGCTTCGGAGCCGCCGCCCTTATCGGCGCTCGCCGATCCGCAGGTCATCCTGGTCGGGCTTCAGATTGCGCAGGCGATCGGGTTCAAGCGGCTCCTCCCGATTTTGGCGATCGCCGGGGCCGCCTTCGCCCTCGCTTCCAGGCCGGCGTCGGAGGGGCGACGCGGCGGCGCCAGAGCGCATGGCGCCGGTCATCGAAACCTCCATCATCCGAATGGGCGTTGAAAGCCGAGCGGCGAATCCGCTCGAGCACTGAAGGTCGCCCCGCGGAGTTGGCATGACGCCGCCGGTATGAGAAAAGCGTCTCGTCCCCGAGAAGCCTCGATGCCTCGTCTTCACGTCTGCTCGCTTGCCCTGATCGCCGAAACCGTGGCGAGAACCGGCGCGCGCTCGCTCGTCACGCTGCTCAGCCCCGGCACGCAGATCGAGCGGCCGATCGAGATCCGGCCGGAGCGGCATCTCTATCTCGCCATCTCCGACATCATCGAGCCGGCGCCTGGCCAGACGCTGCCGGAGGCCGCCCATCTCGATGAGCTCCTGGGGTTTGTCCAGGGCTGGGATCGTGCCGAGCCAATGGTGATTCATTGTTTCGCCGGCGTCAGCCGCTCGACCGCGGCCGCCTATATCGCGGCCTGCGCGCTCGACGCTCAGCGCGACGAATTCGCCATCGCCCGCGCGCTGCGCGCGGCCTCCCCCACCGCGACGCCCAATACCCGCCTGGTGGCGCTCGCCGATCGCGCGCTCGGACGGCGCGGACGGATGAACGAAGCGATCGCCGGGATCGGCCGGGGCCAGGAATGCTCCGAGGGAACGCCGTTCGCCCTCGAGCTCAACTGACGGCGCTGCGATTGCTTCAGCCCTTGACCGCCTTCGCCATCGCGTCCTGCTCGGCCTCCGTCGGCGAGCCGAAAAAGGCGGGCGAATTGTCCTTGCCGCCGAGCGCGCCATAGGCGTGCGTCCCCTTGGCGTCGAACAGCACGACGAACTTGTGACCCTCGCAATCCGTCGGCTTGCAGACGAACGAGAGCTCGTAGGGCTTGCCGTCGATGGTCACATCGGTCATCTGCCCGGCCACGCCATCGAAGTTCCGGTTGAACCGGACGAGCCAGTCAGGCGTCGGCTGCACGAGCTTCATCAGTTTCTCCCAGGCGGCGCGATAGGGCGTCCGGCCGTGCAGAGCGTCGAACAGAAACGCCACCTCGGTCTCCGCCGCGTTCGCGGGGGAGACGAGAATGGCGAGAGCGAGAATGAGGCTGAGGCGCATCTTGAAAACGGGCCGCTTGCTGTTGGATATGGAAACCTTCCGAGGCGGCGCGCGGATCGCGCGCCCCGCTCGCTAGGCCGCCTAGAACGCCTTGAACGTGATCATGGTGCGCGTGTCGACGATTCCGGGAATCACCTGGACCTTGTGGCCGACGAAATGGCCGATGTCGACATCCGATTCCACATAGAATTTGGCCAGAATGTCGAAGTCGCCGGCGATCGAGTAGATCTCGGAGGCGATTTCCGCTTCCGCCAGCGCGCTGGCGACCTCGTAGGTTCGCCCGAGCGCGCATTTGATTTGGACGAAAAAGGTCTGCATCCCCTCACGGCCCCTGCTTGCCGGTCTCTTGTGCAACAACTTCGACGTCGCGGTCCATCCCCGTCCGAACCTGGAACGTCGATTGGTAGATCTTGGAATCGTGCCGCGCGATGACGACGTACTCGCCCTCGGCGAGGACCAGCGAGGGAAAGGCGCCGACCAGCTCACGAATGACGTCGCCGCCCGGAGTGAGCACCGTGAAGGTGGTGTTGGCGAGCGCCTCGGCCCCAGGCTTGTTGACGAGCTTGAGGGTGAGCGTCGCGCAACGGTGGCGAATCGTGACGTCGATCCGCTTGCCCGAAATGACCTTGATGTCGGCGTTGACGATCGAATTGGAGGGGACCGCCGAAGGCGGCGCGAGCGTCGTCGATTTGCCGTTGTTGGCAGGGCTCACCCCGGAATGGGCGCCGACCGTGTCAAGATAGGTCGAGACGATATGATAGGAGCCTTCCGGCAGTCCGATGATGTCGCCCGCCTTGGCCTTGGCGTAAACGAGCTTGCCGAGCGGATTGCGGTTCTGCGGCACGTAGATCGCAAGCGCGAGCTTCGAGGGATCGATCGGCGCGTCGGCAAGCGTGCCCTCGATCCGGAGCGCGCCCGCGGAGAGCGTCAGCCTCTCGGAGCGGACTTCGGCGCGCAGGGCCACGCGCTTGGCCGCGCTGGCCAGGCCGAAAGCGACGTGAACGACATAGTCGCCGGGCGGCATCGTCAGGGTCGGCTGGGCGAGACTGGATTCGACGATCAGCGGATGCGAGCCGTCCGGATCGGCCTCAGCGCCGAACACCCGCCAGCGCAGACCGCCTGTAAGCGGCGTCCCGCCGCCGCTCAGCACAGCCGAGAGGCTCAGAGTCGCCTGGGCGGATCCGCTCGCGGGCGTCTCCGCGCGGACGGGCGCGACCAATGCGATCAGCGCGACCAGAGCCGCCAGAATTCGCCAAGCCGCTATCAATTCGCCTCGCCTAGCCGAAAATTGACGCCAATGGTTTTGGTTGCGCCAGCGGCTCGTGACGTCACATTGAGGCGGATCGAAGGCGTTTACACCCGCCGGGTTTTCGGCCAAGGAGCAGGTCTTCCCTTGGGGGCGCGCCGGTGAACGACACGATCGAGATCCTCAAACGCCGCCGGTCGGTTCCCCCGCCGATGATGAGCGGACCGGCCCCAGGCGCTGACGAGCTCACCACGATCCTGACGGTCGCCTCGCGCGTGCCCGATCACGGAAAGCTCGCGCCCTGGCGGTTTATCGTCTTCGCGGGACGGGCGCGCGAGCGTGCAAGCCGTCTGGCGCTCGACATCCGTCTCGTTGACCAGCCCGACCTGGACGAGGCCGCGCGCGCCGAGGAGCAGCGCCGCTTCGTCCGCGCCCCGTTGGTCGTCGCGGTCGTCTCGCGCGCCGCGCCGCACCCCAGGATTCCGGAATGGGAGCAGGTTCTGTCCTCAGGCGCCGTTTGCATGAACATGATCGTCGCCGCCCGCGCGCTCGGCTTCTCGGCGACCTGGCTCACCGGATGGCCGGCCTATGACGCCCGCTTTCGTGTCGCGATCGGCCTCGCCGGGCACGAGCGCGTCGCCGGCTTCATTCACATCGGCCGATCGGCGGCGGCGATCGAGGATCGTCCGCGGCCGCCGCTCGCGGAGATTGTGACCAACTTTCCGGAGTGAGGCGTGCCGATGTTCTACGCGACCGCGGAGCGCGACCGGCTGAAACTGCCGCGCGATCCCTTCAAGGCGATCGTCGCGCCGCGTCCGATCGGATGGATCTCGACCCGTGCGCCCGACGGGCGAATCAATCTCGCCCCGTACAGTTTCTTCAATGGCTTCTCGAGCGCCCCGCCGATCGTCGGCTTCTCGAGCGAAGGCTGGAAGGACTCGGCGTCGTTCGCGAAGGAGAGCGGCGAGTTCGTCGCCAATCTCGCGACGTTTGAATTGCGTGGTCCGATGAACGAAAGCTCCGCGCCGTTCGCGCGCGGCGACAACGAATTCGCTCGCGCCGGGCTGACCATGGCCGAATGTCGCTTGGTCGCCGCCCCGCGGGTCGCCGAGAGCCCGGCCGCGCTGGAATGCAAGGTGGTCGAGGCCGTCGAGATCAGATCGCTCAACGGCGCGTGGAGCGGCGCCGTCCTCACGCTCGGCGAAGTGGTTGGCTTTCACATCGACGAGGCGTTCCTTATCGACGGGAGCTTCGACACCGCTCGCGCCCATTCCCTCGCCCGCTGCGGCTATCAGGATTACGCGGCGGTCGAATCCGTATTTGCAATGCCGCGCCCAAAGGGCGGCGGCGACATCTGACGCCGCGGGCCCCCAGGGCCTTATGGCTCGAGGAGACCGCAAGGCGGGCATTTCGAAGAGCCTGCCCGAACTTGCCGGGATGATCCGAAGTTTCGCCCTCGCTGTCGCGAGCGTTGGCGCGGTGAGTGACCCAATGGGCGGCGGCGCCGAGATTCCCCTTGCAATCGCCGCCAAGATAGTTCATATGTAAACCTTATTGAGCGCCCTGCCGCGGCCGCCGTGGGGCGCGCTTCCGCTTTTTCGTTGGAGATGACGATGCCGACTTACAAGGCGCCGGTCAGCGACACCCTTTTCCTGCTGAGCGACGTGTTCGACTACGCGCGGTACGCGAACACGCCCGGATTTTCGGAGGCGCCGATCGATGTCGTCGAGGCGGTCTTGAGCGAGGGAGCGAAATTCGTCGAGGAGGTCATTCAGCCGCTCAACCGGGTCGGCGACCTCGAAGGCTGCAAGCGGAATCACGACGGCAGCGTGACCACGCCCAAGGGCTTTGCCCAGGCCTATAAGCGCCTGGTCGAGGGCGGCTGGGTCGGCCTCGCCGGCGATCCCAAATTCGGCGGCCAGGGCCTGCCGTCGTTCGTGGGCGTGCTGTTCGGCGAATACGAGTGCTCCGCCAACATCGCCTTCTCGATGTATCCCGGCCTCACTCGCGGCGCGACCGCGGCGCTGACCGCCCACGGCGCCGAAGACCTCAAGGCCCGCTATCTGCCGAAGATGACCACCGGCGAGTGGACGGGCACCATGTGCCTGACCGAACCGCATTGCGGGACTGATCTCGGCCTGATCAAGACGAAGGCCGTTCCCGCCGCTGACGGCGCCTACGCGATCACCGGCCAGAAGATCTTCATTTCCGCCGGCGAGCACGACCTCGCCGACAACATCGTTCACATGGTGCTGGCGCGGATCGAGGGCGCGCCGGCCGGCGTCAAGGGCATCTCGCTGTTCCTCGTGCCGAAGTTCCTGCCCGACAGCGACGGCAACCCCGGCGCGCGCAACGACGTCGTCTGCGGCTCGATCGAGCACAAGATGGGCATCCACGGCAACGCGACGGCGGTGCTCAACTTTGACGGCGCCAAGGGCTGGCTCATCGGCGAGCCGCATCGCGGCCTGCCCGCGATGTTCGTGATGATGAACGGCGCCCGGCTCGGCGTCGCCGTCCAGGGCCTCGGGATTTCCGAGGTCGCCTATCAGAACGCCGCGGCTTACGCGAAGGAGCGCCGGCAGGGCCGTTCGCTGAAAGGCCCGGCCGAGCCGGACAAGCCCGCTGACCTCCTGCTCGTCCATCCCGACGTACGGCGCATGCTGCTTGAGATCCGCGCCTTCAACGAGGCCGCGCGCGCGCTCCTCGTCTCGGTCGCGCTGACCCAGGACGAGGCGCGCCACGCCCCCGACGCCAAGGCGAGGCAGGCGGCCGACGACAGGCTCGGCCTGATCACGCCGGTGCTCAAGGGCGTGTTCACCGATTACGGGTTCATCAACGCGGTCAAGGCGCAGCAGGTGCTCGGCGGCCACGGCTACATCGCCGAATGGGGCATGGAGCAGTTCGTGCGCGACGCGCGCATCGCGATGATCTACGAGGGCGCGAACGGGGTGCAGGCGCTCGACCTCGTCGGGCGCAAGCTGCCGAAGGACGGCGGCCGGGCGCTGATCGCCTTCCTCGGCGAAATCAACGGCTTCCTTGCCGCCAACAAGGACGATGCCAAGCTCGCGCCTTATCTCGGCGCCCTCAAGGCCGCGCTCGGCCATCTGCAGCAGGCGACGATGTGGCTCCAGGCGAACGGCCTCAAGGATCCGGACAACGCCGCTGCCGGCTCCTATGACTATATGCATCTCATGGGCCTGACGGCGCTCGGCTACATGTGGGCGCGGATCGTGAAAGCGGTTCTGGCCCGGCGGGCGCGAGGCGAAAGCACACCCGAACTGGACGCGAAATTGACGCTGGCCTCGTTCTTCAACGAGCGTATGCTTCCGGAAACAGCGGCGCATCTGGCGCGGCTCAGCGCCGGCGCGGCGACGCTGATGGCGATGCGCGCGGAGGCGTTCTGAAACTGGGAGGTCTTGAGGCGATGGCGACCCAGGTTGCGGCTGCCCTCACCGGAGGATGCCAGTGCGGCGCGGTGCGCTATCGGCTTGACGCCCAGCCGACTGGCGCCAATGTCTGCCATTGCCGGATGTG
>DATNBG010000118.1:0-4247 GCA_035572075.1 Roseiarcus sp.
GATTAAGTGCGTCGTCCGGTCGACCCCGTAGGCGACCGGCCTGAACCAGCGGCCGGACATGTTGACCGGCGAGCCATGGGTCAGATGGCCGCCCGCGGCGAGGTCGAGGCCCATGAAGGTGTCGCCGGGCGCCATCAGCGCCATGAACACGCCCTGATTCGCCTGGCTGCCGGAATTGGGCTGGACGTTGGCGAAGCGGCAGTCGAACAGGCGGCAAGCCCGCTCGATCGCCAGGGTTTCCGCGATGTCGACGAACTGGCAGCCGCCGTAATAGCGCCTGCCGGGATAGCCTTCCGCGTATTTGTTGGTCATCACCGAGCCCTGCGCCTCGAGCACGGCGCGCGACACGATGTTCTCCGAGGCGATGAGCTCGATGCCATCGCGCTGGCGGCCGAGCTCGAGCTCGATCGCGCGGGCGATCTCCGGATCGGCGGCGGCGAGATCGGCGGAAAAGAACGAATTCGAGCGCACGGGAGCGGAAACGTTCATCGGCAAACCTTTCCCTTGAAAAGCGAGGCTTGGCCAGGGCGGGCGGCGCGGCCTTAGCACGGGGCGCCCGATCAGGAAAAGGGAAACCCGTGGGCCGAAGCGCATCGAAGCGCGATCGAGCGGCGCCAGTCGCCAGCTCGGCTTAAGGATCGGTCAGCGCTTCGGCGGATCGGTGAAAATCACGACCTCGTCCTTGGCGACCCGATCGAGGAGCGCGTGGGCTTCTCCGTCCAGGAGATCCCTGTCCACGCTTTCGGGCCTTAGGCTCGCGACGCGCAATTCCCAGCGCGCTCGCTCCTCTTTCAGCCCCGCAAGTTCAGCCTTGAGCTGAACCGCCTCGGCGTCGAACTTGTCCTTGGCCTTGAGCCCATGCTCGCCGTTCGACGCGCCCCATACCAGGTAGCCGCTCGCGACCCCCAGCACGAGGTACAGAACGATCGGCGCCACGATCGAGCGCAGGCGAGTCCTCACCACCATGCGCCGATCCTGCGGGGACGCGGTTAACGCGGGGTTAGCGCCCGTAGTCGCTTTCACCCATTGAGCAGTTCGGTCAGGGCCGGGTCGAACCCTGAGACGTCGCCCGGATTGATTGGCGCCATGTGGCCCCATATCGATTTCGCGACCCGGCAGACGCCATGCGGAATGTGCTTGGCCTCGTACTCGGCGTCGACAGGCGGGAAGTATCGGTCGAGATCGACTGGCAGGATGATCGTCCGCGCCTTTATGGCGCGAAGCGCCGCCTCAAAGTCGCCGTTGTAGAGCGGATTGTCGCTGATGTCCCCCTGCTCCCAGGTCCATAGCTGGGAAAGCAGGTTGTTGGCGTCGCAGCGCTGGAAGAATGGCTCCCAGAAATATTGGACAAACTCCTCATGGCTCTTTGCCGCGAAGGCGCTGTACGCGCCGGTTCGATAGAAGGCTTCCGACACGCCCCACCCTGCGTAGATGGACGCGAAAGCGCGCAGCCCCCGTATCGGCGGGCGCTCGTAGAAGCCATCCTCAAAGCTGGAATCGAGCTCCAGCGCCCGGCGCAGGGACAAAAGGAAGACCTTGTTGAACGAAGCCGTTCGCGCCGACCCTGCGATCGGGGCGGCGGCCCGCACCATGTCCGGATACTGCGCCGCCCACTGATAGGTCTGGGAGGCGCCCATGGACCAGCCCGTCACAAGCCGCAGCGACTTGAGGCCGAGTTCCTCGGTGACGAGTTGATGCTGCAGCCGCACATTGTCGTAGAAAGTTACCTTGGGAAACCGCGCGCGATCGAAAGGCGCGGGCGTGTTCGACGGCGACGACGATATGCCGTTCCCCAACAGATTCGTCAGGACGATGAAGTATTTCTTCGGATTGAGCGCCCGATCCGGCCCGCAAAGGAACATTTCGCTGTCGGCGTCCGTGCCCGTGTACCATGACGGTATCAGGATGGCGTTGTCCTTGGCTGCGTTGAGCTTCCCGATCGTACGATAGGCAAGCTTCGCGGAAGGAAGAAAACCTCCCTTCTGGAGCATGAAGTTAGACACCTCGAGAAATTTCGTCTCTGTCACAACCTTTCTCCTCCCATCTGGTCAGCCAGGGCGCACGCGAACGCTGTTCAGGAACGCCTGCTCCCGGCGGCGGCGCAAGAGCGCCCCATATCAATCTCAACGACGCTCTGGCTGCAACCTGTCAGTCAGGCCCGTGTCAGCCGAGCATCGCGGCGCGCCACGAGCGGCCTGGCGGCGCGCAGATGGTTTGCGGGCGCCGGACGGCGAGGGCGGGGATTTGGCTCGATGCGATTGGCGGCGTCCGATCGGCGCCCCTCGCCGCATCTCCTGGCGTCGCCCGGCGCCGCTCAGGCGCGGTCCCGCCCTCCGCTCAGGCCGCCTTGATCGCCGTGCGCCCGCCGTAGCGGGCCTGGTCGCCCAGCTCCTCCTCGATCCGGATCAGCTGATTGTACTTCGCCAGGCGATCCGAGCGGGAGAGCGAACCGGTCTTGATCTGTCCGCAATTGGTCGCGACCGCGAGGTCCGCGATGGTCGAATCCTCGGTTTCCCCCGAGCGGTGCGACATGACCGCGGTGTAGCTCGCCCGCTGCGCCATATCGACGGCGGCCAGCGTCTCGCTGAGGGTGCCGATCTGGTTCACTTTGATGAGGATCGAATTCGCCACCCCCTCCCTGATCCCGCGCGCGAGGATCTCGGTGTTGGTGACGAAGATGTCGTCGCCGACCAGCTGCCGGCGCGAGCCGAGCTTCTCCGTCAGGAGCTTCCATCCCCCCCAGTCCTGCTCGGCCATGCCGTCCTCGATCGAGAGGATCGGATAGGCGTCGGCCAGCTTGACCAGATAGTCCACCTGCTCCTCGACCGAGCGCGTCCTGCCCTCCCCGGAATAGACGTAAGAACCGTTCTTGAAGAATTCGGAGGCCGCGGGATCGAGCGCGAGCGCGATGTCCTCGCCGGGTTTGAAGCCGGCCGCCTCGATCGCCATCATGCAGAAATCGAGCGCCGCCTCCGCCGACGGCAGGTTGGGGGCGAAGCCGCCCTCGTCGCCGACATTGGTGTTGTGTCCCGCTTTCCTGAGCGCGCTTTTGAGCGCATGAAACGTCTCTGCGCCCCAGCGCACCGCCTCCGCGAAGGACGGCGCGCCGGCCGGCACGATCATGAACTCCTGAAAATCGATCGGATTGTCGGCGTGCGCCCCTCCATTGACGACGTTCATCATCGGCGTCGGCAGCACTCTCGCCATGGCGCCGCCGACGTAGCGGTAAAGCGGCAGGGCGGACGCTTCCGCCGCCGCCTTGGCGACGGCGAGCGAGACGCCGAGAATCGCGTTGGCGCCGAGTCGGGATTTGTTCTTCGTGCCGTCGAGCGCGATCATCGTCTCGTCGATCTTGAGCTGATCCTCGGCCTCGAGGCCGGAGACGGCGTCGAAAATGTCGCGATTGACCGCCTCGACTGCTTTCAGAACGCCCTTGCCTCCGAAGCGCCCCTTGTCGCCGTCGCGCAGTTCGACCGCCTCGCGCGTCCCGGTCGAAGCGCCCGACGGAATGGCCGCCCGCCCCATCGAGCCGTCTTCCAGGACGACGTCCACCTCGACCGTCGGATTGCCGCGGCTATCCAGGATTTCGCGGCCGACGACGTTCACAATCGCTGTCATTTCAACTCCAGGTCTCAGAGCTTAGCTTTGGGTCTTAGGGCATCCCGCTAACCGATGAAAGACGAAGGAAGCGCGGCGGGGCGGCCGGCCACGCGGCACTTTTGCACTCGCTCATGCACATTTGACCAAATTGGACCAAGCTAGAAAAAATATGCATGGCAGGGTCGCTTAGCCCCGTGACAGAGCCAAAAAATTCGACTAGCAATAACTCGCCAAAAGGAGGCCGCCGCCAAAATGTTTGGCGCCGGACGCCGTAGGGTCTGTGGGAGGACAAAGCGTTCGACAGTCTTGAACTGCCCCGCGAATGATGCGGAAGGACAATAGAAAAAGCCCGGGATTGTAAAACGCACGGCTTAGAACGAAAAGGGGCGAACCGCCGCAATGGCGGCTCGCCCCTTGTTCTTGGAAGCGAACTTTTCGCCTTTTCGCGGGAACAACGGCCGCGCGTCCAGTAGGTTCGCCTAAGGCTTACACTTGTTTGGCGATCAGACTACCGCCCCCGGCGCATGGAAAAAATCTTGCCGGACGCGCCCGGCCTCAACGTCGCTCCGCCTCGCCTTCCGCCCAGTCTCGTTGGGTTTCCGCAATATAGGCGCCGAGCTGCCCCTGTCCGATCGCGAGCCGGGCGC
>DATNBG010000119.1:0-5060 GCA_035572075.1 Roseiarcus sp.
CACCCGCTTCGCCTCGCGTCCGGTCGGCGCGGCGGGGATGCGTCGATCGCCGGCCAGCGCTACGATCACGCGCTCGATGAGCCGCAAGGCCAAGTCCTCGCGGCGCGACGAAGACTCGCTCAAGGACAATGCCTCCATCCACGCGACAACCCGCAGCGCTTCCGGGGAAGGCGGCAGGCTCGGGGCGGAAAAGCGAAAGCGGCTGGTCGAGGCCGCGCCCGCCGCGATTTCGCCGAACAGGTCCTCGCGCACATTCAAGGAGATGCAACGGTCGCCAACCCCATGCTCGTGGCCGCATTCGAAACACCAGCCGTTGTTTCCAAGCAGCAAAGCGCCGGGATAGAGCAGCCCGCGGCCCGCATCCGAGCGATAGGTGAAGCTCCCTTCAATGACCGCCGAGACGCTGAACCCGTCGTGCCGCTCCTCGAAGGGCCGGTCGGACGGCCCGGCGCGGCAGACGATCTCGTGCACGCTCCAGCCGTCCCCGGCCGCGAGCGCGCGCCTCGGCGGGGCCTCGTCCGGCGGCTTGGCGGCGCGCCCGGCGACGGACTGGAGTTCGCCTTGCATGGCGCGAAGAATAGCAATTTTCCCCAAGCCGTGAAACGCCGACGGGTCTAGGGTTCGCCTCGGCGTGGAAGACCGCCGCTCGCCGGCTGGTCGCCGCTAACATCAGGAGACACACGCATGTTCGATCATGTGTCGATCGGCGTTCGCGACATCGCGAAGGCCAAGGCGTTTTACGACGCGGCGCTGAAGCCGCTAGGATTCACATGTCTCAGCGCCGACGAGACCTCGCTCGGCTACGGAAAAGACTCCCCCCGCTTCTGGGTCCTCAAGGCGGAGCGCCCGGTTCCCGACGATCCCAAATCCGGCCTTCACTTCTGCTTCGCCGCGCCGAGCCAGGAGAGCGTCAAGTCGTTTCATGCAGGGGCGATGGCGCATGGCGGGCGCGACAACGGCAAGCCCGGGCTGCGCAAGGACTATGGGCCGCATTATTACGCGGCTTTCGTCTTCGACCCGGATGGCTACCGGCTCGAAGCCTATCATGGCGGGAAATGACCGATGGCGACCATCCGATCCGAAATCAAAACGCGCGCGAAGCCAAGCGAGGTCTGGTCGGCCATCCGCGACATCGGCGCGCTGCACACGCGCCTCGTCCCCGGCTTCGTCGCCGACACAAGGCTCGAGCCCGGCGCGCGCGTCGTGACTTTCGTCAACGGCGTCACGCTGCGCGAGCCGATCGTCACTCTTGACGATGAGGCGCGGCGTCTGGTTTGGACCCACGAGGGCGGCCGCGCCCGCCACTATAACGGCGCGCTTGAGGTTTCCGAGGCCGCCGGCGGCCTGACCTTGGTCGTCTGGACCGCTGATTTCCTGCCTGACGACATCGGCGGCTATATGGCGCAAGCGATTGAGGCAGGGATGGCCGCGATGCAGCGGTCGCTCGATCGGCTGGCGGCGTAGCCTCGTCGGAAAACAGAGGAGTCAGCTTTGCATCGGGACCGGTTGACGCCTACGGTGAGGCGGCGGCCGGCGTCGCGCGGCGCAAGGTCCTGGAGGACAAGAGCATGGCCCTGTCGGTTTCCACTGGCGTCGTCGGGCTTCTCTTGTCGGTCGCGCCAGCATGGGCCGCGGACTTCAACGCCGAGGTCGACTTCGTGACCAGGGCCTCGAACAGCAATCTGTTCGCGACCGCGGAGTCGCGGCTGGCGCTCGAACGGACCCGCGGCCCTCAGGTGAGGGCCTTCGCGCGCCGGATGCTCGATGAGCACGGGAAGACGCAAGCCGAGCTTAAGGCCGCGGCCAGGGGATCCGGCGCGCTCATTCCAACGGCGCTCGACCCGGATCATCAGGCGCGTCTCAAGGCGTTGCGGGGCAAGTCCGGCGCCGACTTCGACAGGGCCTATATCGCCGATCAGGGCGAAAACCACTCGAACGCTCTCACCCTCTATGCCGACTACATGCTGTGGGGCGAGAATGAGAAGCTCCACGCCCTGGCGATCAAGATGATTCCCGTCACGGAGGCTGAGCTCAAGGAGGCCCAGGCGCTCGCCGGGGACTGACGAGCGGCGCGCCCAATTGGCGCAGTGTCTCGCCGGACGCTAAGCTGACCCAAGCTCAGGACTTACCCGGACATGCCAGGGCGCTACGACATCACCGGCTACGCCATCGTCTCCGACGACGACAGAATCGCCGGCGCCGACGGCCTCACGCCGCCTTCGCTGCGCAATGAAAAGGACTGGGAGCTTTACCAGCGGGCGCAAGAGCTTGCGGACCTCGTGGTGTTCGCGCGGCGCAGCCATGAGCTCGAGCCGAACATTCATGGGACCTTGCGGCTTGTCGTATCGCGCGAGGCTGCGGGGCTCGAGCGCCGCCCGGACAGCTGGTGGTGGGACCCGCGGCAAGCGACTTGGGAAGAGGCGGCGGCGCGGCTCCTGCCCAAGGGCGGCGCCGTCGCCGTCGGCGGCGGCCAGGTGGTGTTCGATCTCTTCCTTGAGATCGGCTTCGACGGGTTTCATCTCACTCGTGCGCGCGGGGTCACGCTTCCCGGCGGACGCCCGGTCTTTTCCGCCTGCGGCGCTGGCGTGACGGCCGCGGTCGTGCTCGAACGGCACGGCCTCGCCTTGAGCAAAACGATCGCGCTCGATCCCGCACACGGCGTCGAAATGACGGTCTGGCGCCGTTCGCCGACCTAAGCCCCAGGCAGGTTGAAGGGGGTGATGATCTGGACCTGCGACGGCGGCGGCGAGGCGCTTGGCGGCAAGACACGGTGCGCCTGCATCACCACGCGGCAGGCCGCGCGCATGTCGGCGCGGAGGTCATGGTGCAACACCGCCGAGATTGTCCGCTCGCGCAGAAGCGCAAGGTTGTCGGCGTCAAGATCGTGGCCGACGAACACCCGGCACGTCCGCCCCGCCGCCCGGAACGCCTCGACAACGGCGCGATTTCCCCCGCCGATCGAATAGGCGCCGGCAATGTCGGGATTGGCGGCGAGGGCCTTGCGCACCAGCGCGCCGGTCGGCTGGTCGATCCCGAAGCCTTCGCTCGCCTCGACAATGCCGAGATTGGGGTAGCGCGTCCGAAGCGCCCGGCGAAATCCGATCTCGCGCTCCTCCTCGCCGCGGAAGCGGTTGCTGCTCAGCGTCGCCAGGATCCTCGCCTTCTTGGCCCCGAGCCACTCGCCGATGAGATAGGCGGCCGTCTCGCCGGCGGCGCGGTTGTCCATGCCGACATAAGCCGCGCGGCGGCAGTTCGCCACGTCGGTGACGAGCGTGACGACCGGGATTCCGCGCTGAACGGCGCGGTCGATCGCGGAAGCGATTTCGGGCTCGTCGGGCGCCTTGAGAAAGAGGCCGTGCGTTCCCCGCGCGGCGATGCGGTCGACGAGCGCCGCAAGATCGGCAAGGCGCACGACCTCGCTGGAGTGATAGCGGGCGCGGAAGACCGCGGGCCGCAGCGCCGGCATCTCATCCTCGAGCGCCGCCCGCACCGCCTCGGAGAACCGGTCCGGCGCCTGCATAACGACGTCCACGACGAACTTGCGGCCCGTGAGTCCAGCCTGCTCGCTCTGCCTCTGAAGTTCGCGGATCGCCTGTTTGACGCGCTCGGCGGTATGCCTGCGCACGCCGCCGCGCCTGTTGAGCACGCGATCGACCGTCGCTTCGCTCAGGCCCGCCTGGAGCGCGATTTCCTTGATGAGAAAGGGGTGGGTCACGGGCGGCGGCTTGATGGGTTTTTGATGGATCGGCGCAATAATCTTGGTGGGTCATCCCCTTATACTGCCGCCCAGGACGGATTGCACGGAGGAACGACCGATGAAGGACGACAACGTCAAGCGGATGCGAAGTCATCGCGTGTGGCTCGCTGCCGACTCCTGCGACCTCGATGATTTCAGGCGAATCGTCGAGCGCTCCGCGAGCCGCGCCGACTATCCGCTGGCGAGCGATCTCGCATCGAACGTGCCGGTCTACGACGGCGCCAGGGCGCTGAGCGCCGCGGCGTCATCTGAAACCCGCAAGGAACTGATGGCCGAATGGGTCGAGGCGCTGACCGGCGGGCCCGGCATCGTCGTCATTCGCGGCGCCTTCGCCGACCATTCCGCGATCGATCGCGCCAACGATCACTTCTGGGCGATCATCGACGAAGAGCGCTCAAGCAACGTCGGCGGCGGCGATCATTTCGCCAAGCCCGGCGCCAATGACCGGGTGTGGAACGCGCTCGAGAAGCTGTGCCTGCGCGACCCCGCCGTCTTCGCCGCCTATTACGGCAATGCAATCATCGCGTTGGTCAGCGAAGCCTGGCTCGGTCCGTCCTATCAGATCACCTCGCAGCTCAACGTCGTCAATCCGGGCGGCGCGGCCCAGGTCGCGCACCGCGATTATCATCTCGGATTCCAGCCGGCGGCGGCGATCGAACGCTATCCCGTCCACGTCCACCGCCTCTCGCCGGTGCTGACGCTGCAAGGAGCGGTCGCCCATTGCGACATGCCCGTCGAGACGGGACCGACCCTCTACCTTCCGTTCTCGCAAGACTACCTGCCCGGCTACATGGCGACTGCGCGCCCCGAGTTCCGCGCTTATTTCGACCAGCATCATGTCCAGCTGCCGCTCGCCAAGGGCGACGCCGTGTTCTTCAACCCCGCGCTCTTCCATGCCGCGGGAACGAACCGTTCGAAGGATGTGCGCCGGATCGCCAACCTCTTGCAGGTCTCCTCGGCCTTCGGGCGGGCGATGGAGAGCGTCGACCGGCTCAAGATGAGCTTGCGCCTCTATCCGGCGCTCAAGGGTTTCATCGCCGACAAGACGATCACGCCGGCCGAGGCCGACAACGCCATCGCGGCTTGCGCGGAGGGCTATTCCTTCCCGACCAATCTCGACCGCGACCCGCCGATCGGCGGCTTGGCGCCCCAAAGCCAGCAGGACCTGATGCGCCAGGCGCTCAAGGAGAACTGGGCGGCGGAGGCGTTCGTCGACAAGGCCGAGGCGCAGGCCAGGCGCAAGCTGACCTGAGGCGGGCGCAGCTGTAGAGGCGGTCCATTGCCCGTCGACAGCCGGGCGATC
>DATNBG010000120.1:0-2525 GCA_035572075.1 Roseiarcus sp.
GTGACCGAATCGGCGCGGCGCCGGTGACGGAAGCCTCAGCCGCAGTCTTTGTCTCGGGCGCCGGCCCGAGCCTCGCCGCGCGGCGCCTGCGCGCGCTTTTTGCTGAGCCCAAGGTGACGATCGGCGGGGGCTTTATCCTGGCCTTGATCGTGATCGCAATCTTCGCGCCGTGGATCGCGCCGAAGAACCCGCTCGACCAGGACCTGATGCTCGGCTCCCTGCCGCCCGCGGGGCTCGCCGGGGCGGAGCCAGGCTACTATTTCGGCACGGACGACCTTGGCCGGGACGTGCTTTCGCGTCTCATCTATGGCGCGCGGATCGCGCTGATCGTGGCCTTTGTCGCCGCTTCTCTCGCCGCCCTCGCCGGCACGGCGCTCGGGCTCCTCGCCGGCTGGTATCGCGGCTGGGCGGACGGCTTGATCTCGCGCCTCGTCGACATCTGGATGGCCTTCCCGCCGGTGTTGCTCTCGATCCTTCTCGTCGCCGTTCTCGGCGCCGGCGTCGGATCGGTCATCGCGGCGATCGCCATCATCGACTGGACGCGGTTCTGCCGGGTCGTGCGCGCCGAGACGATGGCCCAGGCCGAGGCCGACTATGTCATCGCGGCGCGCGCCATCGGGTTCCCGCCGTTCCGTATCCTCATGCGCGAAATCTTGCCCAACGTGGTCCCCTCCCTCATGGCGCTGGTGAGCCTGGAGATGGGCATCGCGGTGATCGTCGAGGCGATCCTGTCGTTTGTCGGCCTGTCGGTCGCGTCGGACACGCCGACCTGGGGCGGCATGATCGCCGAAGGCCGGCAATTCATCCATCAGACCTGGTGGCTGTTCGCCGCGCCTCTCGCCGCCCTGTTCGCAACCGTGCTCGCCTTCAACCAGCTCGGTGATGGATTGCGCCGCGCGCTCGATCCGGTGCTCCGTCGATGACGGCGCCGATTCTTTCCATATCCGGCTTGAGCGTGGTCTCCGAACTCGATGGCGGCCGGCCGATCCTGCGGAATGTGAGCCTCGGCCTTGAGCCCGGAGAGACGCTCGGCCTCGTCGGCGAGAGCGGGGCCGGCAAATCCACGATCGCCAAGGCGCTGCTTGGCGTCTTGCCGCGCACGCTGAGAATCACCCGAGGGGAAATCCTGTTCGAGGGACGGGATCTCCGGGCGCTGGCGCGGAGCGAGCTTCGCGCGATCTTCGGGGACGCAATCGCGCTCGTGCCCCAGGACCCGATGACCGCCTTGAATCCGGGCCGGCGCATCGAAGCCCAACTGACCGACGGCTTGAGACTCCGCCGGGGACTGAGCGCGCGGGCGGCGCGCGTCCGCGCGCTCGAACTGCTTGCCGAAGTGCGGATCGCCGAGCCTGAGCGGGCGCTTAGCGCCTATCCGCATCAATTGTCCGGCGGAATGCGCCAGCGCATCCTGATCGCGGCGGCTTTCGCGCTCGAGCCTAAGGTCATCGTCGCCGACGAGCCGACGACGGCGCTCGACGTGACGGTACAGAAGCAGATCTTAAGGCTGATCCGCCATCTGCAGGAGGCGCGCGGGACCGCGGTCATCTTCGTCACTCACGATCTTGGCGTCGTGGCGCAGATCTGCGACCGGGTGACGCTGCTCTTCGCAGGCAGCGTCATCGAGTCCGGCCCGACCGCGGACATTCTCTCCGCGCCTCGCCATCCCTATACCCGCGCCCTGCTCGCGGCGGGACCACGGTACGATCGGCCGGACGCGGGCCTTGAGCCGGTGCCCGAGGCCCTGGTCGCGCAAACGTGGCTCGAGGTCGCGGGGACTGGCCGGTAGGGATGGCCCGGGATCTCCTTGTCGCGAACGGCGTCGAGGTCGCTTATGGCGGGAAGCGGCGCCTGAATGGCGAGCGCGCCGGCGGGGTCAAGGTCCTGCACGGCGTCGATCTCAGGATCGGCCGCGGCGAAACCGTGGGCGTCGTCGGCGAATCGGGCTCGGGCAAGACGACGCTCGGCCGCGCGCTTCTGCGGCTCATCGCCATCGACGGCGGCGCGATCGAATTCGACGGGCGGGACATCTCGCGCCTCAGGGAAGCGGAAATGCGGCCGCTGAGACGACGCATGCAGATGATTTTCCAGGATCCGATGACCTCGCTCAATCCGCGCCATACGGTCAGGCGAATCCTGGTCGAGCCGCTCCTCTTCCATCGCGTCGCGAGCGGCGGCGCCGACGCCGAGCGCCGCATTCGCGGGTTCTTCGATCGCGTCGCGCTGCCGCTTTCCTGTCTCGACCGGACGCCGCACGAATTGTCGGGCGGGCAGCGCCAGCGGGTGGGCATCGCCCGCGCCGCGCTGCTCGAGCCGGACTTCGTGCTCGCCGACGAAATCGTGTCGGGGCTCGACGTTTCGACCCAGGCTCAGACGCTCAATCTTCTCAAGCGGCTCACCCGCGATCTCGGTCTCGCCATGGCGTTCATCAGCCATGATCTTTCGGTGATCCGGGCCGTTTGCGACCGGGTCTATGTGATGAAGTCCGGCCGCATCGTCGAGGAGGGCCGCTGCGAGGACGTCTTCGC
>DATNBG010000121.1:0-6754 GCA_035572075.1 Roseiarcus sp.
GCGCGGAATGGAGCCCGCGCCGGGCGCGAGCGTCTTGAAGACCGGATCGAGGCGCTTGACCGCCTGGTCGGGGCCGCCGATCATCATGCAATAGCCGCGTTCGAGCCCCCACACGCCGCCGCTGGTGCCCACGTCGACATAATTGACGCCTTTGGGCGCCAGCTCTCGCGAGCGGCGCAGGTCGTCGATATAGTAGGAATTGCCCCCGTCGATGATCGTATCGCCGGATTCGAGCGCAGGCAGAAGATCGGCGATCGTCTTGTCGACCGCCGCGGCGGGGACCATGAGCCAGACCGCGCGCGGCTTTTTGAGCTTTTTGGCCAGGTCCGCGAGCGAGGAGCTCCCCTTCGCCTTTTCCTTGGCGAGTTCGTCCACCGCCTTCTGAGACATGTCGAAGACCACGCATTCATGCCCGCCGGCCAGGAGCCTGCGGACCATGTTGGCGCCCATCCGGCCGAGGCCCACCATTCCAAGCTGCATGATCCGGCTCCTTCAGATGGGTTGAGGCATTCAGTCGCGGCTCAACGCCGCTTCGACTTTGTCGTCGCGCGCGACGACTTCGATTTTATCGTTGCGCGCGACTTCGATGCAACCGCGGCGCCCGATTGGGCGGCCGGCGATTCGGATCGCGAGCCGTCTTCCCACATCAGGAATCCGCCCTTGAACGCATTGGCGTTATCGCCCAAGCGGCACTTCGGCGGCAGTTCCTTCAACAATTTGGCGTTGCCCCCGCCGAGCACAATGTCGTCGGGCTCGAGCGCGGCGGCCAGCCGGTCAACCACGTCGAACACGTGCTTGCGCCATTTTTTCTTGCCGAGCCGCTCGAGCCCCCGCTCGCCGACGTAATCCTCGTAAGTCGCCTTCTTGTAGGGAAGGTGAGCAAGCTCCATAGGCTCGACGATCCCATCCACGATCATCGTCGAGCCGAGCCCGGTTCCGAGCCCCAGGAACAGCATCCTGCCCTTTTTGTAGCTGCCGAGCGCCTGCATCGCCGCGTCGTTGACGACCTTGACCGGCCGTGCGAACGCCTTTTTGAAGTCGAAGCCCATCCAGCCGCGGCCGAGGTTTTTCGGGTCTGCGACCGGCCGATTGTGCAGGACCGGGCCCGGATAGCCGATCGACACGACGTCGTATTTCCACGCTTGGGCGAGCCGCTTCACGCCCGCGACCATCTGTTGAGCCGTCATCTTCGGCCCCGAAGCGAACTCCCGCTTGTCGGTCTCTCCGGTCGCGAGGATTTTGACGTGGGTGCCGCCAACGTCGATGACCAATACGTTCATGGGAACCGCCTCGTCGTCGCCGCGCTCATCGTTCCCGGGCGCGGCGCTATTGAGGACAATGCCTCGCATCAAGGCGTTGCGCCAGCCCCTTGCGGAAGGCTTGCGACTGACGCGAGCGCCCGGTTTTCGATAGGATTGGGCCGGAATCGGCCAATCGAGCTCGGCGAGGCGCAAAAACAAAGCCGATTGCCCGATCGCGGATCTTTTCGCCCGTCGCCTCGAGAAATCGCGAAATGGTCGGAGTGAGAGGATTCGAACCTCCGACCCCATCGTCCCGAACGATGTGCGCTACCAGGCTGCGCTACACTCCGACATGACCGCTGAACGCGATAGAGTCAGCTATATACGGGCGGCCGCGCGGGCGCGCAAGCCTCGCCTCGGGAGCCCTCTTGCGTAAGGAAGCGCCCAAGCCTTGCCCCATCGAGCGGCCGCGGGCTAAAGCTCATATGCAAGAAGCGGGGGTGGAGTTCGGGTGGGCCACGAAGCCGCCCGGAGCACGCCCTTGGATCAGGTTCGGGAGGAGCGCTCAATGAGCTTTGGTTTCAAACATCTGGCCTTGGCCTTGGGCCTCGTCGGCTTCGCCTCCGCGGCCTCCGCCGACGACCTCAAGATCGCCCTCATCCAGGGGTTCACCGGGCCGTTGCAGGCCTACGCCAAGCAGACCGAGACGGGCTTCAGGCTCGGGCTCGAATATGCGACCAAAGGGACGATGGAGGTCGACGGGCGCAAGATCGTCGTCATCGTCAAGGACGACCAGGGCAAGCCCGACCTCGCCAAAAGCGCGCTTGCGGAAGCTTACGAGGACGACGGCGCCGACATCGCCGTCGGCACCACCTCCTCGGCTGCGGCGATCGCCATGCTGCCGGTCGCCGAGGAGCACAAGAAGATCCTCGTCGTCGAACCGGCGGTCGCCGACGCGATCACCGGCTCCAAGTGGAACCGCTACATCTTCCGCACCGCGCGCAATTCCTCGCAGGACGCGATTTCGAACGCGGTCGCGATCGGCGCGCCGGGCGTCCATGTCGCGACGCTGGCCCAGGATTACGCGTTCGGCCGCGACGGCGTCGCCGCCTTCAAGGAGGCGCTGGCCAAGACCGGAGCGACGGTCGACGCCGAGGAATACGCGCCGATCAACACCACCGATTTCACCGCGCCCGCGCAACGCCTGTTCGATGCGCTCAAGGACAAGAAAGGCCGCAAGATCATCTGGATCATCTGGGCGGGCGCCGGCGATCCGCTCGACAAGCTCGCCGATCTCGACCCCGGCCGCTACGGCATCGAACTCTCGACGGGCGGCAATATCCTGCCCGCGCTGGCGGCTTACAAGCGCTTCCCCGGCCTCGAGGGGGCGACCTACTATTATTACGACATCCCCAAGAACCCGGTGAACGACTGGCTGGTCAAGGAGCATGAGAAGCGCTTCAACGCGCCGCCGGACTTCTTCACCTGCGGCGGCTTCGCGGCGGCGATGGCGATCGTGACCGCCGTCGAGAAGGCGAAATCGACCGACACCGAGAAGCTCATCGCCGCGATGGAGGGCATGGATTTCGAAACGCCCAAGGGCAAGATGATCTTCCGCAAGGAGGATCATCAGGCGCTCCAGTCGATGTACGCGTTCAAGATCAAGGTCGATCCGAAGGTCGCCTGGGGCATTCCGGTGCTGACCCGCGAGCTCAAAATAGAGGACATGGACGTTCCGATCCGCAACAAGCGATGACAGGGCTCTTTGTCACCCCCGCGAAAGCGGGGGTCCAGCGCCTGGGGAAAGCCTGTCTGGGCGCCCGCTTGCGCGGGCATGACAGCCCCGAGCGATGACGCCCTCCCTTGAGACGCGGGACCTGACCATCCGCTTCGGCGGCCATGTCGCGGTCGACCGCGTCTCGTGCGCTTTCTTTCCGGGCGAGCTCACCGCCATCGTCGGGCCGAACGGCGCCGGCAAGACCACCTACTTCAACCTGATGTCGGGCCAGCTGGCCGCCTCGGAGGGCGCCGTCCTGATTGGCGGCGAGGACGTCACCCGTTTGAGCGCGCCCCAGCGCACCCGGCTCGGGCTCGGGCGCGCGTTTCAGCTCACCAACCTCTTTCCTCAGCTGAGCGTGGCCGAGAACGTGCGCCTCGCGACCCAGGCGAAGGCCGGCGTTCATTACGAGATGCGGCGACCGTGGGCCGCGCGCGCCGATCTCGTCGCGCGCGCCGATTCCGCGCTCGCTTCGGTCGGCCTCCTCGGGAGGCGCGACGCGCTCGCTTCGGCGCTTTCGCATGGCGATCAGCGCAAGCTCGAAGTGGCGATGATGATGGCGCTGGAGCCCGCGATCTTCATGTTCGACGAGCCGACGGCGGGCATGAGCGTCGATGAGGTCCCTGTCGTCCTCGACCTCATCGCCAGGCTCAAGACCGACAGGACCAAGACCATCCTCCTGGTCGAGCACAAGATGGACGTGGTGCGCTCGCTCGCCGACCGGATCGTCGTCCTGAACAACGGCCAGCTGGCCGCCGACGGCGAGCCCGCCGCGGTGATCGCCTCGCCCGTCGTGCAGGAAGCTTATCTGGGCCTCAGTCCGGGCAGAGCCGCATGAGCGCGGCGCTCACGCTTGAAGGCGTGCACACCCATATCGGCCGCTACCACATCCTCCAGGGCGTCGACTTCGACGCGCCGGCGGGGCTCACGACCATGCTGCTCGGCCGCAACGGCGCCGGCAAAACGACGACGCTGCGCACCGTCATGGGGCTGTGGCGCGCCTCGCAAGGGCGCATCGCGCTTGGGGACACGCCCTTGCAGCGCCTCGAGGCGAGCGGCGTCGCGCGTCTTGGCGTCGGCTATGCGCCGGAGACGATGGCGATCTTCTCCGGTCTGTCGGTCAAGGAGAACCTCGCGCTCGGGGCGCGCTCGGGTCCGCTCGACGACAAGCGTCTCGACTGGATCTTCGGCTTCTTCCCGGCGCTGAGAAAATTCTGGCTCTCGCGGGCGGGCGCGCTCTCCGGCGGCCAGAAGCAGATGCTGGCGATCGCCCGCGCGATCGTCGAGCCGCGCGAACTCCTGCTCATCGACGAGCCGACCAAGGGCCTGGCGCCGGCGATCGTCGGCTCGCTGATCGCCTGCCTCAAGGAGATCAAGGCGACCGGCGTCACCATCCTCATGGTCGAGCAGAACTTTCGTGTCGCGCGCGAGGTGGGCGATGTGGTCCGGGTCATGGACAATGGCCGCATCGTCCACGAGGGCGGGATGGCCGAGCTCGCCGCGGACGATTCGCTGCAGAGCCGCCTGCTCGGCCTCAGTCTCGACGCGCATCAATGAGCGCGGGCGACATAGGCCAGGCGCTGCCGCGGGCGAGGCGCGAGATCCTGCCCGCGCTGACCCCGCTCATCGTCGCGCTCGCCGCGGCTCCCTTCATCGGCTCGGCCTCGACCTTCGTGACGCTGACCGCCGCCGGGCTCGCGATGGGGATGATGATCTTCACCATGGCTTCGGGCTTGACCCTCGTCTTCGGCATGATGGACGTGCTCAATTTCGGCCACAGCGCCTTCATCGCGCTCGGCGCCTATGCGGCGACCCTGGTTTTCCTGCCGCTGGCGAAATGGGGAAGCGCCGATTCGTTTGCGCTCAACCTTGCGGTCTTCGTGCTCGCCGCGATTGCCGCCGCGCTTCTCTGCGGCGCTTTCGGCTTTGTTTTCGAGCGCCTGATCGTGAAGCCCGTCTACGGCCAGCACCTGAAACAGATTCTCGCCACCATCGGCGGCGCGATCATCGCCGAGCAGCTGCTCTATGCCGTGTTCGGGCCCGCGCAGATCCCGCTCAATGTGCCGAAGACATTCGAGGGCTCGTTCGTGTTCGGCGAGGCGGCGATCGAAAAATATCGCGTGCTGGCGACGCTGGTGGGCTTGACGGTTTTCGCGGGCGAAATGCTGGTCCTCAACCGCACCAGAATCGGCCTTCTGATCCGCGCCGGGGTCGAGAACCGCGAGATGGTCGAGGCGCTCGGCTATCGCATCGACCGGCTGTTCGTGGCCGTGTTCATGGCGGGTTCCGCGCTTGCGGGCCTGGGCGGGGCGATGATGGCTCTCTATCGCGGACAGGCCCACGCGACCATCGGCGGCGAGTTCCTGGTCCTGTGCTTCATCGTCATCATCATCGGCGGCCTGGGCTCGGTCGGCGGCTCGTTCGTCGCCTCGATCCTGGTCGCGCTGATCGCCAACTACGCCGGCTTTCTTGCGCCCAAGCTCGCGCTCATGTCGAACATCCTGGCGATGGTCGTGGTGCTGCTCTGGCGCCCGCGCGGTCTCTATCCGGTCAGCGGGCGATGAGCATCCTCTCGGGGAACCCGCCGCGCGGACGCGCGTTGCAGGCCCTGCTCATCCTCATCATCGCGGCCCTCGCGCTGGCGCCGTTCCTGTTCCACGGCGCGAAACCCCTCAACGTCGCGGCCAAGACCTGCGTGATGATCCTGCTTGTCGCGTCTTACGATCTGCTGCTCGGCTATGCCGGGATCGTCTCGTTCGCGCACGTCATGTTCTTCGGCGCCGGCGCCTATGGCGCCGGCCTGATGCTCTATGCGCTCGGGGCCAGCTGGGGCGCGCTGCTTCTGGGGCTTGCCGCCGGGGCGGCGCTGTCGCTTTTGCTGGCGCTCGCGATCGGCCTCTTCTCGCTGAGGGTGCAGTCGATCTTCTTCGCCATGGTGACGCTCGCGGTCGCCTACGCCTTCAACGTGCTCGCTTCGCAGCTTTCGGACCTGACGGGCGGCGAGGACGGGCGCTCGTTCAAGGTTCCGGAAGTCTTGCAGCCGGGCTTCAGGCTGGTTCACGACAAGGTGTTCGGGGTTGCGATCACCGGCAAGATCCTGACCTATTATCTCGTCTTCGCCGTCGTCGTGATCGCCTTCCTTGCATTGTTGAGGGTGGTGAACTCGCCCTTCGGCCGCGTCCTGCAGGCGATCCGCGAGAACCCGTTTCGCGCCGAGGCTTTGGGCTATCGCACAATGGTCCATCGCACGCTCGCGACCTGCCTCTCCGCGCTCGGCGCGACGCTCGCGGGCGCGCTGTTCGCGCTCTGGCTGCGCTACGTCGGCCCGGACACGGCGCTCTCCTTTTCGATCCAGGTCGACGTGCTGGTGATGGTGGTGGTCGGCGGCATGGGCTCGCTCTATGGCGCGATCGTCGGCGCCGCCCTGTTCGTATTCGCCGAGAGCTATCTCAGAGACGTGATGGGCGCGCTCTCTCGAGCCGCGGCCGAGGCGCGCCTGCCGCTTTTGCCGGCTCTGTTCCATCCCGACCGCTGGCTGCTCTGGCTCGGCCTCGCCTTCGTGCTCGCGGTCTATTTCGCGCCCTTGGGCATCGTCGGCGCGCTCAAGGCGGGCGACGCGAAGGCGGAGTGAGGGTCTCGGACTGGGGCTCGTACAGCATCAGCGCCGCCGGGCCCCCCTCGGTCTCAACCCGAGCCTCAAATCGAAAGCCAGCTCTCTCATAAGCGCGCCGCGCGC
>DATNBG010000122.1:0-2927 GCA_035572075.1 Roseiarcus sp.
AGCCGGATGCGCGTTTCCGCCGCGCGCCTGTCCAGCGCGCCGAACTCATCGACGAGCTGGTAGGCGAGGCCGCGCGCGAGCCCCTTGAGCCGCCCGTCCTCGATCGCCTCCTTGAGGCGCCTGAGCGCGGAAAGGCGCCTCGTCGCCTCGGCGGCGACGAACGCCTCGAGGCGTCTCGCCGCCCGCTCGCGCTGCGGCTCGGCGCCGAATTCCCCGATGAGCCGCACCCTGGGCGCGAACGGCGTCCCGCCCGCGATTTCCCCCGCCGGTTCGCCGCGCCAGTCGACCACGCCGCTGGGTCGAAGCGCGAACGCTTCGTCCCCCTCGCTCGCCAGCGCGCCAAGCCGGCGCGCGACCTCGGGCGCGACGACCCGCTCGACCGCGCCGCGAAGCGCGCGATTCTCGAGCGCGGTCTCCCCTCGCTCGGGCTCGAAATGGAAGCCCGCGAGCCGGCCGACCAGGTGGCCCTCGACGGTCACCGTCCCGTCGGCCCCGATGCCGCCGAGGATCGGGCCCGCGCGCTGGCTCAAGCCGCGCAGAAGCGCGCTCGTGCGCCGGTCGACGAAGCGGAGCATCAGCGACTGGTGAAGAGTGTCGGAGAGCCGGTCCTCGAGGTCTCGCGCGCGGCCTTGCCAAGTTTGCGGATCGGCGAGCCAGTCGGCGCGATTGGCGACATAGGCGAGGGTGCGCACCCGCGAAAGCCGCATCGACAGCGCGTCGATGTCGCCGTCGGTCCGGTCGAGGCTGGCGAACTGGCCCTGCATCCAGTCTTCCGGCAGCCGCCGGTCGCCTTGCGTCAGGTGTTCGAACATGGTCCCGATCAGGCGCGCGTGCTCGTCCTGCGTGGTCTTGCGGAAATCCGGCGTCTGGCAGACTTCCCAAAGCCGCATCAGATTGGACCGGTCGCGGCTGCGCCTCGCGACCATTTCATCGGTCGAAAGCTGGCGCAGCGTCGTTTCGTCCTGGGCTTCTTCCGCAAGCCGTAAGCCCGGCGCGGGCGCCGGCGCGGCGAGCGAACGGATGAGAGCCTGAAGCGACTGGAAATCGAGCCGGGCGTTGCGCCATTCCGCGGCCGCAACGGGCGGAAAGACATGGCCTTCGACCGCCGCCACCACGTCCGGGTCGAGGCCGGGCGCATCCCCCGTCACGCCGAACGCGCCGTCCTTGCGAAACCGGCCCGCGCGCCCGGCGATCTGGGCGATCTCGTGCGAATAAAGCGAGCGCAGGCGCCGCCCGTCGAACTTGCGAAGCCCGGCGAAGGCGACATGGTCGACGTCCATGTTCAGTCCCATGCCGATCGCGTCGGTCGCGACCAGAAAATCGACTTCGCCGGACTGGAACAGGGCGACCTGCGCGTTGCGGGTGCGGGGGCTGAGCGAGCCCATGACCACGGCCGCGCCCCCGCGCTGGCGGCGGATGAGCTCGGCGATGGCGTAAACCGCATCGGCCGAGAAGGCGACGATCGCGCTGCGCCGGGGCAGGCGGGTGACCTTCTTGGCCCCGGCGTAGGTGAGCTCGGACAGCCGTTCGCGGAACTGGATCTCGGCCTCGGGGCAGAGCTGGCGAATGAGCGGGGCGACCGTCGTCGCCCCCATCAGCATCGTCTCAGAGGAACCTCGCGCATGGAGGAGCCGGTGGGTGAACACGTGGCCGCGCTCGGGATCGGCGCAAAGCTGGATTTCGTCGACCGCCAGAAACTCGACCCTGCGGTCGAGCGGCATCGCCTCGACCGTCGAGACGAAATAGCGGGGGCGCAAGGGAACGATCTTTTCCTCGCCGGTGATCAGCGCGACCTCGGCCAAGCCCCGCGCCTTGACCACCCGGTCGTAGATCTCGCGCGCGAGCAGCCGGAGCGGCAGGCCGATTATGCCCGAGGCGTGTCCCAGCATCCGCTCGACCGCCAGATGCGTCTTGCCCGTATTGGTCGGACCCAGAACGGCGACGAGCCGCGAGGCGCGCCCCCAAGCCGGCGAGCGATTCATAGAGCCTAATGTGGACGACCCCGGCGCGCCCCGCAAGCCTGGGCGCCGCTTGCCCTTGCCGCTTGCCCTTGCGCGCCGAAGGCGCCAATTTTGATCCAAAGGGTCAACCAACGGACTGAGGGGGAAGCAGTCATGTATCACGGACAAATCGAAGGCACGGACTTCGTCACCCTCGACAAGCGCTTTTCCGGGCTGTTCACCGGCTACATGCGGGTGACGCGCCACTGGACCGGCTCGATCTGGGCGGAAGGCCCGGCCTGGTTCGCGGCGGGCCGCTATCTCATCTGGTCGGACATCCCCAACAACCGCATGCTGCGCTTCGTCGAGGAATCGGGCCAGGTGTCGGTTTTCCGCCAGGCCTCCAACAATTCGAACGGCAACACGGTCGACAACCAGGGGCGCCTGGTCACCTGCGAGCATCTCACCCGCCGGGTGACCCGCACCGAGTTCGACGGCTCGGTCGCCGTCCTTGCCGACAAATGGGAGGGCAAGCGGTTCAACTCTCCGAACGACGCGGTGGTGAAATCGGACGACTCGATCTGGTTCACCGACCCGGCCTACGGTATCGACGGCGACAACGAGGGGGAGCCGGCGAAGCCCGAGATCGACGGCTGCCACGTCTATCGGATCGACCCGAAGGGCGGCGCCGTCACCCGGGTCATCCACAACATGGCGCGGCCGAACGGGATCGCGTTTTCTCCGGACGAGAAGTTCATCTACGTCGCCGACACCGGCGCGACGCATGACGAGAAGGTTCCGCGGGCGATCCGCCGCTATTCCGTCAACCCGGACGGCAAGAGCGTGAAGGGGGCTGGCGAAATCTTCTGCGAACTGGCGCCGCAGGACGGATTGTACGACGGCTTCCGCGTCGACCGGTCCGGCCGCGTCTGGACCAGCACCGGCAAGGGCGTCTACTGCTACGAGCCGGACGGAAAGCTGATCGGC
>DATNBG010000123.1:0-2017 GCA_035572075.1 Roseiarcus sp.
AAGGGCGTTCGAGGACATGACGAGATGGGCCCGCCTCATGTGACATGGAACGAGGAAATTTTCATGGCGCCCGCCCTTGCGCCTCGAGCCTGGCGCGCAGCGCCTGATTTTCGGCTTCGAGCGCTTCGAGGCGTTCGCGTATCGGCGCGAGCGCGGGAGCGAGCTCGGCTTCGCTGAATCGAGGCGTGATATGCTGCGGGCAGTTCCAGTCGAACGCGACAAGACGGATGATGAGCCCGCGCTCGACGTTGGCCCGGTAGCCCGGCAGGGTGAGCCTGGCCGCGAGCTCCGGATCGGCCCCAAGATCCTTGGCCTCGATTCGCGCATAGATCTTGAGTCGGCGCCGGTTGGGGTAGTCCATCAGGAACAGCGCGGCGCGGTCGTTGGCGGCGAGATTGCCGGCGCTGATGTACTGGCGGTTGCCGCGAAAGTCGGGAATCGCCAGCGTCTTCTCATCGAGAATGTGGATGAAGCCGGGCGGGCCGCCGCGATGCTGGACATAGGGCCAGCCGCTCTCCGACACCGTCGCCAGATAGAGGCTGTCGCGCCCGGCGATGAACGCCGCCTCGGCTTGAGTGAAGCGATCGAAGGCGCGGTCGCCATGGAAACCAGCCCAATATTCGCCGCTGCCATTCGCCTCTTGAGCGGCGCGGACGCTGGGCGTCGAGGCGATGTCGAGAAATCCGTAAGGCATTGGAAAAGCTCCGCCGCGGACGCCCTGAGACCCGCCAAACGAAGATAAGGCCTTCCAGTTAGAGCAATTACCAGCTATTTTCGGAAGTCACTATTTCATTTGTTGGAACATGGACCGCCTCGAATCGATGGCCCTTCTGGTCGCGGTCGTGGAGGCTGGCGGGCTCTCCGCCGCCAGCCGCAAACTCGGCGCGCCGCTGCCGACAATCAGTCGCAAGATTTCCCAGCTCGAAGCCCATCTGAACACGCGGCTCCTGACCCGATCGACCCGCAAGCTCGCTCTCACCGAATCCGGCGCGGCCTATGTCGCCGCCGCCAGGCGCATCCTCGATGAGGTGAGCGAGGCCGAGCGCGCGGCGTCCGGAGAGCATGCCTCGCCCCGGGGCGATCTCGTCATCACCGCTCCGATCGTCTTTGGCCGGCTTCATGTCCTTCCGGTCATCGCCGAGTTTCTCATCCGGTGGCCCGAGATCAATGTTCGGCTCCTCCTCAACGACCACAATCTGCACCTCATCGACGATCGCGTCGACATCGCGGCGCGCATCGGCGCGCTCGCCGACAGTAGCCTGGTTTCGACGCGCGTCGGCTCGGTGCGGCGCGTGGTGTGCGGCAGTCCCGCGTATTTCGCGGAGCACAGCGTGCCGAAGAGGCCGCAAGACCTCTCCGCCCTGACCGCGGTGACGTTCGATCAGCTTCCGCCTTCGGAGCATTGGACCTTCCGCGATCCGAGGTCGAAGCGCGAAATCCATGCGCCCGTGCGCTCGCGCCTCGCTGTCAACACGGCGGAGGCGGCGATCGATGGAGCGGCCGCCGGCCTCGGCGTCACGCGCGTCTTGTCCTATCAGGTCGCTGAAGCGGTGGCGGATGGCCGAATCGAGATCGTGCTCGGCGACTATGAGCCTGAACCTTCGCCGGTCAGCCTCATCCACGTGGGCCAGGGATTGACGCCGCTTAAAGTGCGCATGTTTCTGGACTTTGCCGCGCTTCGATTAAGGGCGCGGCTCGCTTGAGCGTGGCCGGCCGGTCGCATGGCGCGCCCGCTGGCGCTGTTCGAAAGGGTTGGCCAGTTTGACCCCCGAGCCCTCGAAATCGCGGACGTTGCGGGTGACGAGGGTGAGGTCGTTGACGAGAGCGATGGCTGCGATCTGCTTGTCGAGCGCGCGGCCTGGGTCGGGAATCCGCAGACGGCCCCAGACCTGCGCCGCGTCCGCGTCGAACGAGAGGATGCGTTCACGATACGATTCGACGACGCTCGCCAGCCAAGCCTCGAGGAGCCGCGCTTGCTCAGCGTCGCCGCGGCGCCGGATGAGTTCGACGCCGCGGC
>DATNBG010000124.1:0-13992 GCA_035572075.1 Roseiarcus sp.
CCCGGCGAGATCGTCGGCGTGGCCGGCATCGGCGGCAACGGACAGGACGAACTCGTCGCCTGCGCGGCCGGCCTCGCGGCGCCGGTCGCGGGCCAGATCGTCCTCAACGGGCGCGACCTGACGGGCGCTTTGGCCGCGAGCTTCCGGGCCGCCGGCGTCGGCTACGTCAGCCCGGACCGCGCCGACGAAGGCTTGTGTCTCGCCGCCTCGATTCGAGACAATTTCGTCGCCGGGCGCGAGCGCGAACCCGAATTCTCGCGCTTTGGCGTCATGCGTCGCTCCCCCATCGATGCTGCGGCGTCGCGCGCGCTCGATCTTCTGTCGGTGCGTTTCGGCGCGCTCACCGATCCGGCGGCAAGCTTGTCGGGCGGCAACCAGCAGCGGCTTGTCCTGGCGCGCGAACTCGAAAGAGAGCCAAGATTTCTCATCGCGGCGCAGCCGACTCGGGGCGTCGACATCGCGGGGACGGCCTTCATCCATCGCATGATCGCGGCCTTCCGCGATCGTGGCGGCGCGGTCCTTCTCGTCTCCGAGTCGCTCGATGAGATTCTCGCGCTGTCCGACCGCATCGTCTGCCTCTACAACGGCAAGCTCGCCGGCGAGACGCCGCGCGGCGAGGCGAGCGTCGAAACTCTCGGGCGCATGATGCTGGGCCAGAGGGCCGCATGAAGGACGCCGCCGTTCTGGCCCGGCTCGAACAGGCGCTTGCCGCGGTCGCTCCGTTCGCGCTTGCGCTCGCGATTGGCGCTGTTGTCCTTGCCCTCACCGGCTTCGAGCCGCTTTCGGTCTACAGGCTGATGATCCAGGAGGCTTTCGGCGGCGAGAGCCGGATCGCGGCGACGCTGACGGCGGCGACCCCTCTGCTCGCGACCGGCCTGGCGGCGGCGATCGCCTTTCGCGCCGGCATTTTCAACATTGGCGCCGAAGGCTGCTTCTATCTCGGCGGAATCGTCGCCGCCGTCGCGGGCTACAGCTTGCCCGATTGGCCGGCGGCGCTGCTCATTCCCCTCGCGCTCGCCGCCGCCGCGGTGGTTGGCGGCGCCTGGATGGTCGGCCCCGGTCTCCTGCGCGCCAGGCTCGGCGTCGATGAGGTCGTGACGACGCTGATGCTGAACTTCATCGCGATCGGCGTCACCAGCTGGCTGGTCAACGGGCCGCTCCTCGCCCGCGGCTCCGCCAATTCCGCGACGCCGCAGATTGTCGCCGCCGCTCAATTGCCGCGCCTTATTCCCAGCTTCGGGCTCCACATCGGCTTCCTCATCAGCCTCGCGCTCACGATCGCCTACGGCTTCTGGGGCCGGTTCGCCGTCGGGGGGTTCCGTTCGCGTCTCGCCGGACTCAACCCGCGGTTCAGCCGGGCGGTCGGAATCGAGCTGCCCCGGGTATTCCTGGCGGCGATGGTGGCCTCCGGCGCCGTCGGCGGGCTCGGCGGCGGCATTCACGCGCTCGGCCTCGTCCATCGGTTCGTCGCCGGCTTCTCGCCGGGTTACGGCTTCACCGGCATCGCGATCGCGCTGCTCGCGCGCAACTCCGCCATCGGCATCATTATCGCGTCGATCCTGTTCGGCGCGCTCGCTTCGGCCGGCGCCAACATCCAGCTGTTCAGCAACGTTCCGATCGAGATCGTCGAGATCCTGCAGGGGGCGGTCATGATCTTCGCGGTCGCGCAGCTCGGGTTCGGCTGGGTCGGTCGCTGGGGCGCTCGATGATCACCCTCTTCGTTCACGCCGCGCTCCTGATGACGACGCCGATCCTGCTCGCGGCGATCGGCGGCTTCGTCAACCGCATGGGCGGTCTCGTCAACATCGGCCTCGAGGCGATGATGCTCGCGGGCGCGCTGGTCGCGGTGCAGGTCTCTTCCTGGACGGGCAGCGCGCTCATGGCGACCCTCGCGGCGGCGGCGGTCGGGGCTCTCGTCGGCCTCGCCATGTCGCTCGTCGTCACCCGCCTGCGCGCCAATGAGATCATCGTCGGCCTCGGTTTCGCGGTTGCGGTCGCCGGACTCGTGCGCTTCATTCTGAAAAGCGCTTTCGGAGTATGGGGCATCTATAACCCCCCAGGCGTCGCCATGCTGCCACGGATCGACATCCCTTTCCTTGAGAGCGTCCCGATTTTCGGCGCTGTCTCGGGGCTCGATCCGCTGACCTGGCTCGCCTGGGCGTTCGTCCCCGCAACCGCGTTCGCGCTCGCCCGCACCCGCTGGGGCCTCAGATTGCGCGCGACCGGGGCGGCCGAGGCGACGGTGCGGTCGGTCGGGCTTAAGCCGCTGTCCATCCGCGACGTCTCGACCGTGCTCGCCGGCGCGTTTGCCGGCCTCGCTGGCGCGCATCTTTCGATCGGAATCGTTGGCCTCTTCAGCCAGGGCATCACCGGCGGGCGAGGCTATATTGCGCTCGCCGCCTTCTATTTCGGCCGTAACTCGGCGTTTCGGACCGCGCTCGGCGCGCTTCTGTTCGGCGTCTTCGACGCGGCGCAGATCCGGCTCCAGGGCCACGGCGTGCCGGCGGAGATCGTCCAGACCCTGCCTTACATCATCGTCATTGTCGTCCTGACCGGCCTCGGCTTCGCCGACCGGCCCGCCATGCGCGGAAGGGTCTTCTGATGGCCGAGTCCGCCGCCGCGGCGAAGCCGCCGCCAACCGCCCTGGTCCTGGTCGACGTCATCAATTCGTTCTTCCTTGAGGGAATGCCGAATTACTATCCCGCGGCGACCGAAGTTCTCGAGCCGCTTCGCCGCCTGCAGACCAAGGCGCGCGAGACGGGCGCGCTCATCGTGCACACGGTCGAGCGGCACTACCCGGGCTTCGACGACTACGAGTGGCGCAAACTCCCGCGCCATCATTTGAGCGGCGATCCGGACGCGGCCTTTTTCGCCGGCTTCGAGCCGTCCGGGCCGCGCGAGATCGTCTGCCCCAAGCGCCGCTATAGCGCCTTCTTCGCGACCGACCTCGCGCTCTTCCTGCGCGAGCAGGGGATCGAGCGCGTCGTTGTCGCGGGCGTCAAGACCAACGTCTGCATCCGCGCCACCGTCCAGGACGCCTTCGCCAACGGCTTCTCGGTCGTCGTGCCGCGCGAGGCGACCAACTCCAACCGGCCGCATCTCGCAGCGGCGTCGCTCGAGGACATCGAGCGCTATTTCGGCGACGTCGTGCCGCTCGGCGCGGCCCTCGAGATGCTGGCATGAAAGTCGCCGTGGTGGGCTACGCGAGCCTCGACTACGTGGTGCGTCTGGACACCGCGCCGCGGCCGGATCGGACCTCGACCATCCTTTCGCGGGCGCCCGACTGGCCGAGACTCGGCGGCGCCCCCGCCTATGTCGCGGCCGCGCTGGCCGCCGGGGGCGTCGGCGACGCGACGGCGGTGAGCTGGGTCGGCGACGACCGGGAGGGCGAGCGTTATCGGGCCGGCCTCGCGGACCGAGGCCTCAGCGCTGAGGGGATCGGCGTGCGGCCCGGGAGGACCCCGGTTTGCATTCTTGCTTATGAACCGGACGGCGGTTGCCATTGCCTCTACGACCCTGGTCTCCGCGGTGAACCGGAGATGGATCAACGCCAGCGAAACCTGATCGTCGCGGCCGATGCTCTCTGCATCACGGTCGGCCCGGCCGGCGCGACCAGGGAGGCGCTGGCGCTTGCCCGCGCCGACGCTTCAGTCGCCTGGGTGGTCAAGGCGGACCCGCGCGCCGTTCCCCGCGAACTGGTCCAGGCGCTCGCGGCTCGCGCCGACATCATCATCTTCAGCCGGGGCGAGGCGGCTTTCATCGAGGACGCTCTCAAACGAGCCAATGCCAGCCGCCGACCGGTCGTCGTCGAGACCCGCGGGCGCTGCGAGGTCGCGCTTAAGCACGGTAACGGGATCGACGTCGTTCCTGTCGATCCGATCGAGATCGACGATCCGACCGGCGCGGGCGACACCTTCGCCGGCGGCTTTCTCGCCGCGCGGTTGACTGGCGCGGATCCGGCGACGGCCCTGAGGGCCGGCGTCGCCGCCGCCCACGCCATGCTCGCCGAACGTTCCCGCTCTTCGAGGCCCGGCTAACCCATGTCGCGACGCGCCTGGTACATCGGTTGTGCGGAGGAAGCTGTCGGCGAGGCGGCGATCCTGGTCGGCGACCGCGCCCGCATCGACCGGATCGCCGGGCATCTCGACCGTTCAACCATACTCGAGGAAAACCGCGGCCTGCGCACGGTGACGGGATTTCGCGCGGGTCAGCGGGTGATGGCGTCGGCGTTCGGCATGGGCGGCCCGATCGCGGCGATCGTGCTGCACGAGCTCTTCGATCTCGGCGTGCGCCGGTTCCTCCGGATCGGCACCGCCATGGTCGCGCCGCCCGCGAAGCTCGGCGACTTCGTCGTCGCCGACGGCGCGTTCCGCGGCGAGGGAACATCTCTGACTTATGCCCCGGCCGGCTATCCGGCGGTCGCCGATTTTGATCTCGGCGTCGCGTTGCGCGCCGCGCTCATGAAGCGAGGGCGGCGCTGGCGGGCAGGACTATTCGGAACCTACGATGGTTTCTATACGGAGATGTTCGCTCTCACCTCGTTCGACAAGGCGCGGGTCGAGCCGGCGCGCGCGCAAGTCGGCCGCCTGGGGCTTATCGCGACCGACATGGAGACCGCGACGCTCTTGACCGCAGGGCGAATTCTCGGCGCGCGGGTCGCCAGCCTTTGCCTCGGGACAGTCGACGGGCTGACCCAAGCGAAGATCGACGCCGCCGAGCTTGCCGCGAGCGAACACGACCTGATCGAGATCGCGCTCGACGCGGTCACCGCTTCCCTCCCGCTCGAGGCTCCCGCTCGCTCATGACCATCGCGGACCGCTATTTCGACCTCCTGATCGAACGCCTTGCCGAAGTGCGCACGAGCCAGGCTCAAGCGATCGACCGCGCGGCGAAAGCCTGCGCCGCCTCGATCGCGGCAGACAAGCTCGTATTCAGCTTCGGCACCGGCCATGGCGCGCTGCCGGCGCTGGAAATGTTTCCACGCACCGGGACGATCGTCGGCTTTCGCCCGATCGTCGAGAGCACGATGATCTCGTTCCACCACGTCTGGGGCGACATGGGCGCGCGCCAGTACAGGTTTATCCACGCGGTCGAGGGCTACGGGCGCGCGATCCTGCGATCGCATCACCTCGATCCAAAAGACTCGATCGTCCTTTTCTCGCATTCGGGCGTCAACGCGGTGATCCTCGACATCGCGCTTGGCGCCAAGGAGAAGGGTCTGACCGTTATCGCGGTTACTTCGTTGCCGCACTCGTCGGCGAGTCCGCCGCGTCACTCGTCCGGCAAGCGGCTATTCGAGGTCGCGGACATTGTCGTCGACACCCGCGCCAGTCTCGCCGACGCGTCGATCCGGATCGACGGACTCAACGCGCCGGTCGGCGCCAATTCCACCAGCGTCGCCATCGCGATCGCGCATGCGATCGTCGCCGCGACGGCCGAGAAGCTGGTGCAGCGGGGGATTGAGCCCTTCGTCATGGTCAACCCGAACACCGCCGGCAAGGAAAGGGCCAACGCCGCCAACGACCGCAACTACGATGAGCTATGGCGCCGGCTGAAGGCGCGCTGAGGAGCGGAAGCCGTGCGCGGGGGTGAGCTACATGCCCACGGTTGGGCGTAAGTCCGAAAGTTGCCCCGGATCGGAGTCGCGACGGGGCAGGCCTTGAGTCGGTTCGAAACCGTCAACGGATGCGATCGCCCGAGTCCTTGTCGAAGACATGAACGGCGGCGTCGGCGAAATCGACCCCGATCCGGGCCCCGTCACGGCGATCGAAAGACTTGTCCGCCTTGACCGTCATCGTGCCGCCGTCGACCCGGCAGGTGACGAGGGCGTGGTCGCCCATGAGCTCGGTCGCATAGACTTCCCCGACGATCCTGCCCGTGTCTGGCTCTGTGACCTTGCAATCCTCCGGGCGGACCCCAGCCACCGCCCGAGAACGCGAAGCGCGCGTCTTTGTCCCGAAGCTCCCGGCCGGACCCGAGAAGCGGCCTTGGGCGAGCTCGCCGTCGAAGACGTTCATCGGCGGCGACCCGATGAAGCCGGCGACGAACAGATTGGCCGGCGTATTGTAAATATTAGCCGGCGTGTCGAGCTGCTGGAGCACCCCCTTTTCCAGCAGCGCCACACGGTGCGCGAGCGTCATCGCCTCGATCTGGTCGTGGGTCACATAGAGGGTGGTGATGCCGAGCTCGTGCTGCATGTGCTTGAGCTCGGCGCGCATGTAGCCGCGGAGCTTGGCGTCGAGATTGGAGAGCGGCTCGTCCATCAGGAACGCAGCGGGGCGGCGGATCATCGCCCGGGCGAGCGCCACGCGCTGGCGCTGGCCCCCCGAGAGCTGGCGGGGATAGCGGTCGAGCAGCATGTCGATCTGCACCTGCCGCGCGACGTCCTTGACCGCCGCCTCGACCTCGGGCTTGGGCTGGCCGCGCACCGTCAGCGGATAGGCGATGTTGGCGAACACGGTCATATGTGGGTAGAGCGCGTAGGACTGGAACACCATCGCGACGTCGCGATATTTCGGCAGCACGTTGGTGACGTCGCGGTCGCCGATGCGGATCGAGCCGGACGAGACCTTTTCCAGGCCGGCGATCATCCGCAAGGCCGTGGTCTTGCCCGAGCCTGACGCCCCGAGCAGGACGAGGAACTCGCCGTCCTCGACTTCGAGGTCCAGTCCCTTGACCACCTCCACCGCCCCGAAGGACTTGTGGATGTTCTCGAGCCTCACCCGCATCGGCGCTATCCCTTGACCGCGCCGACGAGCAGACCGCGCGCGATGTGTTTTTGCAGGAAGCCGGCGATGACGATGACCGGCGCGATCATGACGACGATCAGCACCGACATATACCACCACTGCGGTCCGCGCGTCGTGTTCTGCGCCGCCACCAGCACCGGCATGGTCACGGCTCTCGCGTTGGTGAGGAAGAGCGCGAGCAGGAACTCGTTCCAGGCCAGGATGAAGACGAGCATGAAGGTCGCCGCCAGCCCCGAGCGCACCAGCGGCAGCGCGATCGTGAAGAACACCCGGAACTTCGAGGCGCCGTCGATCTCGGCGCTCTCCTCGAGGTCCAGGGGGACGCCAGCGAAGAAGTCGCGCGTCAGCCAGACCACGATCGGCAGGTTGACGCCGGTATAGGTCGCAATCAGCGCGAGCTTCGTGTCGAGCAACTGGAGGTGCTGAAACATCACATAGATCGGCAGCACCGCGACGATCGGCGGCATGATCCGGTTCGAAATCATCCAGAACTCGATGTCGTTGTTGCTCACCGCCGTCTTGAACCGCCGGACAAAGGTTCCCAGAGCAAGCAGGAAGAGGGCGATCGCGACGGCTCCCGCCAACTGCCAGGGCGCATGCAGGGCGGCGACCGCGACGATCACCGCGACCAGAAGCAGGAGAAAGGTCAGGATCGCCGCCAGCTTGACCTCAAAACGGATGCGCACCAGCGCATAAGCCGCAAGCGCGCCGATGATGAGCGCCAGCACCGTGCTCGACAGCGTCACAATTATCGAGTTGAGATAGGGCCCGAGCGTGTTGTTCTGCAGCAGCATGAAGTTCCAGGCGTCGAGCGTCGGCTGGAAATCGACGAACGGAATGTAGAAGGGGCCGCTGTCGACCTCGACCTCGATCTTGAACGAGGTCACCAGCACCCAGTAGAGGGGAAAGAGGACGACCAGCGTCCAAAAGGCCAGGACGGCGTAAACCGCGATCTTCGACGGCGTTGACATTTCCTCGAGGCTTTTCGCCTCGAAGATGCGGCGCAGGAGGCCACGGGCTTCGGCCGCCTCGCTCACTGGTGCCTCCGTGTCCAGCGGACCACGTAGTTGAAGAACGACACGCAGGTGATCGTGGAAACGAACAGCAGCAGATAGCCGATCGCCGCAGAGCCGCCGAGGTCCTGGGTCCGCCAGGCGATGAACGAGTGCAGGGTCATCGATTCGGTTGAGAGGCCGGGGCCGCCGGCGGTCAGGACATTGGGGATGTCGATGATCTTGAACGCCTCGATCAGCCGGATGAGGACGACGGTCGCCGCGATCGGCGCGATCGCCGGCCAGGTGATGTCGCGGAAGACCTGCAATCCGCTCGCTCCGTCAAGTCTCGCCGCCTCGAGCTGGTCGCGCGGCTGGTTCTCGATCGCCGCGAGCAGCACGATGAACATGAACGGCGTCCATTGCCAGGTGTCGCCGATCAGCACCATGAGCCGCGCCGACCAGGCCTCGTCCGCCCATGACCAGGGGGCGAGGCCGAGCGCTCCGCTGATCGGCGCGAACGGCCCCTTCTGCATGTCGGCGAGCATCCGGAACATGTAGGCGACGCCGACCGGCGTCACCATCAGCGGAATGAAGAAGACGACGCGAAAGAAGCCGCGCCCGCGGATCGGCTGCGCGCACAGAAGCGCGAGCGCGAGGCCGATCGCGAATTGCGCGGTGACGCCGAAAAGAACGTAGATGCAGGTCGTGAGCAGCGTGCCCTGATAGGCTTTCGGAGGCAGCGTCGCGAGCAGCGCGAGCACGAGGCCGGTGGCGAGGGCGATTGAAATGAGCCGCCCGATGAAGCCGAACACCGTGAATTCCGTCCGGACATAGCGGACGAGCCAATAGAGGACGGCCGCGGCGTAGACGGCGAAGATGATCCAGCCTGACGTCTCGATCGGCTTCATCGTGCCGATCAGATGATATTGCTGGCTCCCGATGAGCAGGCGCTTGTAGTTGTAGAGGCCGATGAAGGTCAGCGTGAAGCTGCCGCCCGCCAGCGCGAAGCGGCAAAGCGACAGGTAGATGGAGACGATCAGCGGGAAGATCGCAAAACAGAGGAGGATGATCACCGCCGGCAGCACCATGATGCGGCCGGAATGGCGGTCGATCCATTCGTCGCGAGTCTCGCGCGCGTGGACCAGGTTCGACGCTGCCTGAGCTGCAGTCATGTGTCCTTGGGCGTTTCCGGCTCTCGGCGCGCCGCTCCCGCTAACGATGCGGATGGATGGCGGCTTCCCGGCGCGCCGCGACGCGCCGGGAAGGAGGCGAGCCTGTCAGCGCTGGATGCCGAGCGAGCCCTTGTAGAACTTGAGCTGGCTCTCGACCCCGATCTGCTCGTTGAGCTCGTTCCAGCCGTCAAGCACGGCCTTGACCGTCTGCTCCTTGTCGATTTCACCAGACAGGAAGCGCGCGATCGCCTCGTCGAGCACGACCTGCTGATACTTCTGGTTCTGCGGGATGCGCAGGTCGAGGATCATGTTCGGGCTGTCGAGACTGTCCTTGATCGCGCCAAGATAGCTGTCTCCGGCCACCTTGCTCATTCCCGCCTTCTTCCAGGTGTCGTTGTAGGTGAACTGGGTCACCCGGTACGGATTAAACCCGCTCTTGCCGATCGTCACGTCGACGTCCGATTGCGCCGGCTGCGACATGTACGACAGGAAAGCGTAGGCGGCGTCCTTGACCTTGGGTTTGGCCTTGGCGTTGATGCCGCCGCTCCAGCCGCCGAACGCGGCGTAGGGCGCATGGTTGACGCCGTCGATCGCGTAGGGGCAGGTGTCCTTGGTGCAAGCCTCGAGCTTGCCAGTCGACCAGTTCAGCACCTCCTTCGAGCCGGGCGTGATGACCGAGCCGGTCTTGTCGATCACCTTCGATGTCTTCGGGTCGATGGCCAGCACTCCGACGTCGCCCCAGTCGAGGTTCAGCGCGCATTTGCCCGAGACGAACAGGGGACGCGTGTCGCTGACGTCCATGTTGAGTTCGTCCGGCGGGCCGTACTTGCCCGACTCCTTGAGGAAATCGAGGGCCTTGCGGAACGCCTCGTTATCGATGAGCGGCTTCATGTCCTTGGTGTCGAAGAACGTGCCCTGACTCGTCCCCTTCGACTGAACCATCGAACCGGTGATGTCCGTGATGAACCAGTAGCTTTGCGCGTTGCGCTTCTTGGCGATGCAGGAGCCGTAGACCTTGGTTCCGTCGAATTCCTTGCCGTTGGCCGCCTTCGCGACCGCGAGGTATTCGTCCCAGGTCTTCGGCGGTTTCAGACCCAGTTTGTCCAGGATGTCCGTCCGATAGTACAGCATGTGGAAGTCGCCATCGAGCGGGACGAGGTAGATCTTGCCGTTGTATGTCGCCGAGAAATTGCGGAAGAACGGGCCGATCTGGTCCCAATCGATCGCCTTGTCCTTGGCGATGCGCGGTCCCAGTTCCTCGAGATAGCCGCCCGACACATAGTCGACCATCCACTGCGGCGCGAACACCGCCGCATCGACCGAGTTGGTGCCGCTCGCCCAGTCGGTCAGCACTTTCTGGTAGAGGTCCGAGAACGGAACCGCGATGATGTTGATCTTCGCTCCGGTCATCTTCTCGAATGCGGGGGCGCGCCGCTGGAGCGGCTCCTGGATCGCGCCGGTCTGCGTCATCAGGTTCACCGTGACGCCGTCGAACTCTCCGGCCTTAGCGCCAAACGACGAAGCGAGCGCGAACATCGCGCCCGCGATCGCCGTCGTTATGCTCAATATCCTTGACATGCTCAGTTTCCTCCCGGTCCCGTGGGCGCCGCGCCCTTGGCGTCTCTTACGGCGCCTCCCGAGCCCCGCGTCGGCGCGTGCGAGGCTCTCGGTCAATCGATTGGGCGATTGATAAAAAAAACTATACTTGCGGCTCGCGCGGCGCGTCAACGCGCCACAAACGGGCGGCGGGGACCGGGCGCATATTCAAGGCGCCGCGTCGCGCTGGGCAGACGCCGCGCAGCCCGCACGAGAGAGGATCGAAGCCATGCCTCAGTCGCGCCGGATTGACGTCGCCGCCCTAGGCGAACTCGTCGTCGATCTCATCCCGGCGCGCGCGGCCGATGGAAGCGCCTGCCTCGCGCCCAAGCCCGGAGGGGCGCCCGGCAACGTCGCGGTCGGCGTCGCGCGCCTTGGGGGCCATGCGGCGATGCTGAGCAAGGTCGGCGACGACGCCTTCGGCCGCCTTCTGATCGAGACGCTGACCGCGAATGGGGTCGGGACGGAGGCCGTTTTGACGACCCGGGCGGGCGCCACCTCGATCGCCGTGGTGACGGTCGCGCCGGACGGCGAGCGCGAGTTCCTCATCTATCGCAAGGGCTCGGCCGACTCGATCTACGCCGCCGAAGACGTTGCGGCGGACGTCATTCGCTCGGCGCGGATCCTCCACGTCGGCAGCCTATGGCTCGGCGAGCCGATCTGCGGCGCCGCGCAGCGCCATGCCGTGCGGACCGCGCACGAGGCGGGCGCGCTCGTCTCGGTCGACGTCAATCTGCGGCCCGCGCTTTGGCGGAGCGAAGGCGAGATGCGCGCGGCGGCGCTCGAGGCGGCGGAGGAGGCCGACATTCTCAAGGTCGCCGCGCACGAACTCGCCCTGATGACCGATACGGCGGATGTCGAGCAGGCAGTCGCGCGCCTGCCGTCGCGGCGGCGGCGACTCCTCGCCGTGACCTTCGGCGCCGGCGGCGCGATGCTTGTCTCGCGCGATCGGCGGGTCCAGATCCCCGGTATTGCCGTCAAGGTCGTCGATACGGTCGGCTGCGGCGACGCCTTCATGGCCAGCCTGCTCGCCGATATCGCGGCGCGGGGCGCCGACTTCGCCTCGGAGGAGCGCCTCGCCGGCATCGGCCGGCGAGCCGTGGCGGCGGGCGCGTTCGCGGCGACGGCGGCGGGGGCGATGGACGGGCTGCCGACCTCGGCCCAACGCGACGCCCTTCTGCTCGCGGCTCAGTCAGTCCGGCGCATCGAGCGCAAGCCCGAGCGATCGGTGGAGTCGTAGACGGGCGGCCTCCGCGTAACGCGAATAGCGGTCGCGCCAAGCAGAAAAAGCCTCGCGCGGACGCCTTCCTGGGCCGATCGCGAGAAACAGGTCACGCCGCCCTATTGCAGGTTGGTGTGGCGGCTGAGCATCGTCCGATGCGCATCGGGGATGGCGCGCGCCAGTTCGAGGATAATCGCGTCGAGAAGAATGAGGCTCGTCTGCTCGAAAAGGCTGCCCCCGAACTGTCGCGTCGTTTCGATCGGGGTGTGGAAGACGCAGTCGGCGAGCCTGGCAAGCTCGCTGTCCGGCTCACGGGTAATCAAGGCGATCCTGGCCCCTTCCGCCTTCGCGATGCGAGCGAAATGAAGACTGACCGAGGTCTTGCCGGAGCCCGAGATGACGCAGAACCCATCCCCCGCGCGGATGGCCGGGGCGGTGGCCTCGCCGACAAAATGCGCGCTGTGGCCGATGTGCATGAAACGCATCGCCGCCATCCGCGCGACGAGGCCAGAACGCCCCTGTCCGGAGAAGAACCACCGGCGTCCCTTATCCCGGAAGACGTCCACCAGGGATTCGAAGGCGCTCGGATGCACGCGCGCCAGGGTTTCGGTTATTTCGCGTCCGACGGCCAGCCACGCCCCGGATCGCGCAATCGGTCCTTGATCCATTTAGCCAGCCCTCCGGGGTCGTCCGCGCCGGTGATGGCGCTCCCGACAATCACGATCTCAGGCTCAACCCGAAGCACGGCGTCAAGGTTCTTCGGTCCTAATCCGCCCGCGAGCGCGACGCGAAAGCCTCGACGGCGTATATCCAAAACCGCGTCAATGTGATCGGATGACCGGTCGCCCGCCAACCGCGCGTCGGTCGCGGAATGGACGCCGATATAGGCGAAGCTCTCGGGAAAGGCCGTCCCGGCGGGCAAGAGCTCGGCCTTCCCGGACTCAATGATGGTGTCGGCGAGGACAAAGGCCCCGAAGCGATCGGCAACGCGTGCGACCGCGGCGTGAGTTGCGCGCGAGGCCGAGGAAAGGACGGTCATCAGTCGCGCGCCCGCGCCAAGCACCATCTCGGCTTCAAGGTCGCCTCCGTCCACGGTCTTGGTGTCGGCGAGAATCGGAGTGTCGGGGCAAAGCTCGCGTGCGGTGGCGATCGCCCCGATCCCGAAGCGCTTGAGGAGCGGCGTGCCAATCTCGATGATGTCGGCAATCCCTCGCACCTGCGTAATAACGCCGATGTGTTCCGCCTTGTCGATCGCAACCTGCAGCAACACCTGGCCCGCTCCCCAAATCGCAGCTTAGTCCTGCTGTCCTCACAGGGCAGAGTTAGAAGCTTGGCGGCGTTGTTGCAATTGGCGGGGGGCATTTCGCTCGTCTACGAATCGGAGGGCGCTGCGGCGACAGTTGTGCAAGTAACTCCTCGCTGGCCGCGTTTTGCGCCGCCTCCGCCTATGCGCATGACGTTCTCAAAGCCCAGAAGATCGCCACGATCCACGACGGAAGCCTTCATGCGCGGCGGCCTGCGACGATGAGGGGCGACAATTTCCAGAAGCCGGGCGGTCCTCTCCCAGGAGGCGGCGGCGCCGGCCGATGTCGATTGCATCCGGATTTGACGCGCATCGCCACGGAGAAGCCCGACGTCGTCCATGCCGTCGTGGCGGTCAGTCCATGTGCCATTGCTTGGGCAAGAGGAACGGGAAGCCGGTGCGCTCATCGATTTCGATCTTCATCAGGGGCGCCATCGCCTGGCTCCAGCGGGCGTTGACGGGATCGCGCGCGAGCGCGGCCACGGTTTTTTCCAGATCGTCAGTCTCGAAATAGCCGAACAGGGTCAGCCCATGGCGAAAGATCGAGTAGTTGCGGATCCCGGCTTGTCTGAGCGCGTCGAGCATCTCCGGCCAGACCTCGTCATGCCGCTTCTTGTATTCCTCTTCGTAGCCTGGCCTCACCTCGAGCACCCATGCGTGCTGCCCCATGCCTATCCTCCCCTGGAAGCGAGATAGTCGTGGACGACCCGGCCCGCCGCCATCAGACCGCCTCCATCCGTCCGCTCGCGGCCGAGCGGTACATCGCGTCAAGGACCTCGACCGCGCGCTGCCCGACGAGGCCCGGCGCGCCGTTGACGGTCTTGCGGCCAAGACAAAGATCGACGAACACCCGCACCGGTTCCTCGCAGACATAAGCGCCGTCGCCGGCGTTGAGCGCCACAACCTCGTCGCGGCCGTCGCGGCGGCGAAGCTCGAGGCGCTCGCGCTCGAGGTC
>DATNBG010000125.1:0-3737 GCA_035572075.1 Roseiarcus sp.
CGCGGCGGTGGTCGAGGAAACGCAGGATGGTTTTATGAATAGCGAAGCCTTCGGGCGCCGCGGTGATCCTCTCCCCGATCAGCCGCAGCCGATCGAGCTTGACGCCGGTCTCGCCCCGGCGATCGTCGTCGCCGATAGCCGGCGCCGCCTTGACGCCCGCCCATCGGCCGTCGAGCCAATCGGCCTTGTTGGAGATATAGGACTGGCCGGCCTCGAATTCCGCATCGAGCCTGTGGCGCCAGTCCGCGCGCATCTTGTCGACCTCGCCCTCGGCGACCACGCCTTCGGCGACGAGCTTCTTTGCGTAGATCTGCTGGGTCGTCGGGTGCGAGCGAATAAGCCGATACATGATCGGCTGGGTAAACGAGGGCTCGTCGCCTTCGTTGTGGCCGAACCGGCGATAGCAGAACATGTCGATCACCACGGGTTTGTGGAACTTCTGCCGGTATTCAGTCGCCACCTTGGCGCAGAAGACGACAGCCTCGGGATCGTCGCCGTTGACATGGAAGATCGGCGCCTCGACCAGCTTGGCGACATCGGAAGGGTACGGCGAGGAGCGCGAATAGCGCGGATAGGTGGTGAAGCCGATCTGGTTGTTGACGATGAAATGCAGCGAGCCGCCGGTCCTGTGTCCGCGCAGGCCCGAGAGGCCGAAACATTCGGCGACCACCCCTTGTCCGGCGAAAGCGGCGTCGCCGTGGATGAGCAGCGCCAGCGCCTTCGACCGCTCGATGAGGTCGTTGAGCTGATCCTGCTTGGCGCGAACCTTGCCGAGAACGACCGGATCGACGATCTCGAGATGCGACGGGTTCGCGGTCAGCGAGAGATGAACGCTGTTGCCGTCGAATTCGCGGTCCGATGACGCGCCGAGGTGATATTTCACGTCGCCCGAGCCCTCGACTTCGTCGGGCGAGGCCGAGCCGCCCGTGAACTCGTGAAAGATGACGCGGTGCGGTTTCCCCATCACCTGGGAGAGCACGTTGAGCCGGCCTCGATGGGCCATGCCGAGAGCGATATCCTTCAGGCCGAGCTGGCCGCCGCGCTTGATGATCTGCTCGAGCGCCGGAATCATCGCTTCCGCGCCGTCGAGGCCGAAGCGCTTGGCGCCCGGATACTTGATGTCGAAGAAATTCTCGAAACCCTCGGCCTCGATCAATTTTCCAAGGATCGCGCGCTTTCCCTCCGGCGTGAACTGGATTTCCTTGTCCGGCCCCTCGACCCGCTCCTGAATCCAGGCCTTCTCCGCCGGATCGGAGATATGCACGAATTCGAAGCCGATGGTCCCGCAATAGGTCCGCCGGAGGATCGCCAGCATTTCGCGCACGGTCGCGAATTCAAGCCCGAGCACGTGATCGATGAAGATGCTGCGGTCGTAATCGGACTCCTGAAATCCGTAGGTCGAGGGATGAAGCTCCTCATGGTCCCTTTGCGGCTCGAGACCGAGCGGATCGAGATTGGCGTACAGATGGCCCCGCATGCGGTAGGCGCGAATCATCATCAGCGCCCGGACGGAATCGCGAGTCGCGCGGCGAATCTCGTCCTCACTCGGCGCCTCCTTCGGGGAGGCTTCCGCGGCCTTGGCGCGCAGCTTGTCGGCGACCGCCTTTTCCGTCGCCGGCCAGTCGCCGTCCAGCGCGCTGATGAGATCGCCCTTGGGGGTCGCCGGCCAATTGGGTTTCCGCCACGACGCGCCGCGCGCGATTCTGCCCACGTTCGCCGGATCGTCGCCGAGGCTCCCGAAAAACTCGCGCCAGCCGGGCTCGACCGAGAGCGGGTCCTTCTCGTATTGCGCTTGCAAGGCTTCGATGTAGGCGCTGTTGGCGCCGTACAGAAACGAGGTCTTGAGCAGCGCCTGATTGACGTCCTGGCGGGTCACCGAACGGACTCCCCTTATTTTCCGTGCAACAGATCGGCCAAAGTCTTGCCGAGCCGCGCGGGAGAGGGCGAGACGCGAATCCCAGCCGCCTCCATCGCCGCGATCTTGTCCTCCGCGCCCCCTTTGCCGCCGGCGATGATCGCGCCTGCGTGTCCCATGCGCCGCCCGGATGGGGCGGTGCGCCCAGCGATGAACCCGACGACCGGTTTGCTGCGGCCGCGCCTGGCCTCGCCTTTAAGAAACTCGGCGGCGTCCTCCTCCGCTTGGCCGCCGATTTCCCCGATCATCACGATCGACTGGGTCTTGGAATCCGCCATAAACATGGCGAGCACGTCGACAAATTCCAAGCCCTTGATCGGGTCGCCGCCGATCCCTACCGCCGTCGTCTGCCCAAGCCCCACCCGCGTCGTCTGGAACACCGCCTCGTAGGTGAGCGTGCCCGAACGCGAGACAATCCCTACGCTGCCGCGCGCAAAGATGCTGCCCGGCATGATGCCGATCTTGCATTCGCCCGCCGTCATGACGCCCGGGCAATTGGGGCCGATGAGGGTGGATTTCGAGCATTGCAGCGCCCGCTTGACCCGCGCCATGTCGAGGACAGGAATGCCCTCGGTGATGCAGACGATGAGCGGGGTTGAGGCGTCGATCGCCTCGCAGATCGCGTCGGCCGCGTTCGCCGGGGGCACGTAGATCACGCTGGCGTCGGCGCCCGTCTTCTCCCGCGCCTCGGCCACCGTGTCGAAGACCGGGAGTCCCAGATGGATCGAGCCGCCCTTGCCCGGCGACACGCCGCCCACGAGCCTGGTTCCGTAAGCCATCGCCTGCTCGGAATGGAACGTGCCGTTCTTGCCGGTGAAGCCCTGGGTGATGACCTTGGTGTCAGCATTGACGAGGATGGACATGCCTAACTTTCGAGGAGCAGCGTTCACCGGAGCCGGAACGGGTTGATGACTTGGACCGCGCCATAGCGCTGCCCGTGGTTGAGATCTTCGCTGTAGAGCACGGGCGCAGCCGCGCGAGCCGCCGCCGCGACAATCGCCGCGTCCCAATAAGAAATGCGGAAATTTCGCGCCGTCTCGATCGCCTGCTGAACAAGAAAGACGTCGCTGACGACCTCGCAAAACTGTTCAAGCCATCCGACCCATTCGGCGGCCTCGCGTTCTGAAAGCGGCCTCGCGCTTGGTCTTCCGGGATAAGTTTTTTTCGCCGCGACGTAGAACTCTTGCAAGACCTGAACGGACAGGCAGAAGCGCTCGTTCTGAATGACCATATTGGCGATCTTGGATTTCTCCGGCTCGTCATTTTTCGGCCTTGCGGCGTAAACGAGGACGTTTGTGTCCACGAAGCACCGGACGGTCATGGAGCTCCTCGCGGTTCCAAACATACTCAGGGCTCAGACGTCCTCTTGACGTTTCCGCCAGCCGCAGCAATTGCCGGCGCGCCTCGGCGCGCTTGTCGTTCTCTCCGGCGATCTTCTCGAGATGCTGGCGTACGATCGCGTTGACCGTCGTCTTGCGTTCGACGGCGTAAACGCGAACTTTCTCGAGCACTTCGTCATCGATCGCGAGGGTGATGTTTTTCATCCGGCGCCTCCGGGACACAGTATATGTGTAACTGTGCTCCGTTTTCCACGAATTTCCGCGGGGCGAAGTTGCTCCCGGATGGAGGCATCCGCCCGTCTCCTTCCTTGTCTCAGGCCTGAGCCCTCACCGCGTTCACGACCTTCTGCGCCGCATCGTCGAGATCGTCGGCCGGGATGACGTTGAGGCCGGACTCACGCAGGATTGTCTTGCCGAGGTCGACATTGGTCCCCTCGAGGCGAACGACCAGCGGAACCTTGAGCCCGACTTCCTTCACCGCC
>DATNBG010000126.1:0-2829 GCA_035572075.1 Roseiarcus sp.
CCAGGGCCGGAGTGATGAAGCCCATCATGGCGAACGGGGCCCGGCGCCGTGGCGGATCGCGAGGAACAGGATGATGATGGCCTGCACCGCCATGGTGAGGACGCGCGGAATGGCGGTCTCGCGCTGCATGGCGAAGCCGCCGGTCTGGAGAATGGCGAAGAAGACCCCAGCGCCGATGGCGCCGATGGGTTCGCCGCCGGCGAGCAGGGCGGCCATCAGGCCAGACCAGGTGTAGGCGGGCGTAACCAGCGCCCCGTCCTGAAAGCGGAATTGAGAACCCAGCACGATGATCGCGCCGACGAGCCCGGCGATTGCGCCGCTCGCGAACATGATGCGCAGGGTTTGCGACTTGAGCATTACCCCGCCGTAGGCGGCGAATCGTGGGTTGAGCCCGCGCATCCTGAGCTCATAGCCCCCGACCGTCCTGCGGTCATAGAAGACGAAAGCGGCGGCTGCGATCGCGATCAGAATGAGGCCGACGTTGAGCGGGCCGGCGATCGCCGGCAGCCGCGAGGCCATCGGGATCATCGCCGTCTCGGCTAGCCCGGTCGTTCTGTCGCGCAGCGGAAAGCCGACGATATAGGACGCGACGCCGACAGCCGGATAGGAGAGCAGCAGGCTCGAGATCAGCATCGGGACGCCGAACCGGATCTCGCCAAGCGCCGCGAGCGCGGCGTAGAGACCGGAGGCCAGCATCGCGCCAAGGATGGCGGCGATTGCGGCGAGCGGCCCGGGCGCGGGCAGATAGAGGGGGATGAGCGCCGCGACGAGGCCGCCGACCACGAGCTGTCCGTCGCCGCCGAGATTGACCATGCCCCCGCGCAACGGAAGCGCCGCGACCAGCGTCATGCCAACGAGCGGCGTCGCCCAGTTCAGCGTATCGGGGAGGTTCCCGGGCGCGAGCGCCCCGTTGAGGATCGCCCAATAGGCGGCAGCCGGATTGTGCCCCGAGAGGAGGATCAAGAGCGCGCCGATGAGCGCGCCGGTCAAGATGGCGAGCGGGACCGCCGGAATTCTGGGCATGCGAGGGCTAAAGGACGCGCTCATGCAACCTGTGACACGAACGTCGTTGCGTCCGACCGGCTCGCCCCCTCCATCATGCTTCGCATGGTCCCCCTCCCCCGCTGCGCGGGTGAGGAAGGACAGCGCCTATCCTCCCTTGCCGTGAAACGGCGGGAGAGGGGGACCGGCCGAAGGCCGGTGGAGGGGAAGGCGCGCTTGCAGACAATTCCGAGAGTCAGGAGCCATTGGTATGAGGGCCGGTTCGGCAACGCGAGCCTCTCAATCGACGCGTGTCATAGGGCGTCGCCGCGCTTGCGCCGCCGTCCCGTCGTGCGCGGTCACGCGGCCTCCTTCAGCCGGCCGGCCATGATCAGGCCAAGCGTCTCCTCGTCCGCCTCCTCAGCCTTGATATCGGCGAGGATGCGGCCTTCGAACATGACCAAGATGCGGTCGGAAAGCGCCATGATCTCGGCGAGTTCCGCGGAAACGAGGAGCGTCGCCCGCCCCCGGTCCCGTTCCGCGATTAGAAGGGAATGGATGAATTCGATCGCACCGATGTCAAGACCGCGCGTCGGCTGCTCGGCAATGAGGAGCGGCGCCTCGTGAGCAAGCTCGCGCGCGACCACGACTTTCTGGAGGTTTCCGCCGGAAAGCGACCCAACCGGCTGCCTTTCGCCGCCAATTCTGATCCCGAAGCGCCCGATGAGGCCTCTCGCTCGCGCTGCGACGGCCGTGTAATCGATGAGGAGCCCATGGGCGAGCGGGGCCATGCGCTGAAAGCCCATCGCCAGATTGTCCGCGGCCGAGGCTTTGAGCGCGGCGCCGGTCAAGGCGCGATCCTCGGGAATATAGGCAAGGCCCGCCTCGCGATGATCGGCGACGTCGAGCGAGGTGACGTCACGCCCTGCGATCTCCACCCGCCCTGCGTCGGGCGTGCGCAGTCCCGTCAGCGCTTCGATCAGTTCGGTCTGGCCATTGCCCGCAACGCCTGCGACGCCGACGATCTCGCCGGCCCGAACCGTGAGGCTCGCCTTGTCGACGATCGGTTTGGAGCGATCGCCCACGCTGAGGCCCTCGACCTCGAGCACGGCCGCGCCCGGTCTCGGCGGGCCCTTGGTGACCGTCAGATTGACCGCCCGGCCCGTCATCGCGCGGACGATCTCGCGCGCGGACGTTTCCGCCGTGATCATCCGGGCGGCGACCCTGCCGTCGCGCAGCACGGTAACACGGTCGCTGACCGCCATCACCTCGTGGAGCTTGTGGGTGACGAAGAGCACCGTACGCCCGTCCGAGGTCAGGTTGCGGATTACCGTGAACAGGCCGTCCCGCTCCTGCGGCGTGAGGACCGCGGTCGGCTCGTCGAGGATCAGGATTCTGGCCTCGCGATAGAGCGACTTCAGGATCTCGACCCGCTGTCGGACCCCGACGGAAAGCCGGCCGACGACGGCGGCCGGATCAACTTGGAGATGAAAGCGCTCGGCAAGCGCGCCGACTGCCGCAATCGCCGCGGAACGGTCGATGAAGCCAAGCCGCTCCGGCTCGCGCCCGTAGACGATGTTCTCCCACACCGAGAGCGAGTTGAAGAGCCTGAAAGCCTGGTGGACCATTCCCATGCCCTCGGCGATCGCATCGAGCGCCGAGCGGAAATGGACCTCCGCGCCGCGCAAGACGATCCGCCCCTCGTCCGGCGCCTGCATGCCATAGAGGATCGACATCAGGGTCGTCTTGCCGGCGCCGTTCTCGCCCATGATCGCGTGGACTTCGCCGCGAGCGGCCTCAAGGTCGATGTGGTCGTTGGCGACGAGCGACCCGTAGCGCTTGACGATG
>DATNBG010000127.1:0-2925 GCA_035572075.1 Roseiarcus sp.
CTGCTTCAAGCCGAGCGAGATGCGACGCTTGGCGGCGTCGACCTCGAGCACCTGCACCTCGACCTCCTGGCTGGTCGAGACGATCTTGCCGGGATGGACGTTCTTCTTGGTCCACGACATTTCGGAGACGTGGATGAGGCCCTCGATGCCGGGCTCAAGCTCGACGAACGCGCCATAGTCGGCGATGTTGGTGACGCGGCCCTTCAGCTTCTGGCCTACACTGTAGCGGGTCTCGATGTTCGACCACGGATCTTCCTGCAACTGCTTCATGCCGAGCGAGATGCGGTGGGTCTCGTGGTTGATCTTGATGATGCGGACCTTGACCTGCTGGCCGATGGTCAGGACCTCGCTCGGATGGTTGACGCGACGCCAGGCGATGTCGGTCACGTGCAGGAGGCCGTCGATGCCGCCGAGATCGACGAACGCGCCATAATCGGTGAGGTTCTTGACCGTGCCGTCGATGATCTGCCCCTCGGCGAGGTTGGCGACGATCTCGTGACGCTGCTCGGCCCGGCTCTCCTCGAGCACGGTCCGGCGGGAGACGACGATATTGCCGCGGCGCCGGTCCATCTTGAGGATCTGAAAAGGCTGAGGCACATTCATCAAGGGCGCGACGTCGCGCACCGGACGGATGTCGACCTGGCTGCGCGGCAGGAAGGCGACGGCGCCGTCGAGATCGACGGTGAAGCCGCCCTTGACCTGGTTGAAGATCACGCCCTCGACCTTCTCGTTCTTCTCGAAGGCCTGCTCGAGCTTGACCCAGCTCTCCTCGCGCCGCGCCTTGTCGCGCGAGATGACCGCTTCGCCAAGCGCGTTCTCGATCCGCTCGAGATAGACCTCGACCTCGTCGCCGACGCCGGGCGCCGGGTCGCGTCCGTGATTAGTGAATTCCTTGAGCGCCACGCGCCCTTCGGTCTTGAGGCCGACGTCGATGACGGCCATGTCCTTTTCGATCGCCACGACCTTGCCCTTGACGACCGTTCCCTCGAACGCTTCGTCGGCGCCGTAGGTCTCGTTGAGAAGCGCGGTGAAATCCTCGCGCGTCGGCGCGAGCGATTGTGTGGAAGCCATTGGTTCTCCTAATCAAGCCCAAAATTCGGGCCACGCCGGCTTTGGGTTGGTGTTGACGTTCAGGCGCCCGCCGCTCGGAAGACCGCGCGCGAAGGGCGCGCGATCCTCATCGCCGCTTCCTCGCGGCTCAGCCGGCGCAGTCAGGCCGGCGGCGGAAGCCCAGGGTTTCACGCCATGTGGGAAGCCCACGCAGCGCGCGCCAGCCGGTAGCAGGAAAGCCCGCTGGATTCAATGGTGAAAGCGTTTGGGCGAAAGCGTTCGGAGGGCCCCTTAACCCGGCGCGAGTCCCGCAGCGCCCGCTTTCCAAGAACGGGCGCGCGACGCTCTCTCGCGGAGAAGCGGGGCGCTTCCGCGAAAGCCGCGGGCGGCTTCATCCAGCGCCGCTCCTAAGTGAGCGGCTCGAGCTCGCGAATATCTTCGTTTCTGAGCGTGAATAGGCCGTCGTTCACCTGGCGCAGGGCATCGAAAAACACCGATATGTCGATGTCCTGGTCCTCGTCCTGGTCTTCCAGCGGCTTGAACCGGCCGTGAAAAAAGGCATATTCGATGCCGTCGATCAGATATGGGACAATACCGTCAAGCCTGAAAGCAAGCCTTTCCTCGCTCTTGTCGGCAAATCGATAGTTGAATCCCAAGATCTTCCGGATCTTATAGACCTTGCCTTCCCGAAGATATTCATCAACAAAGCGATTTTTAACGCCGTCGATCGGTTGTGCATTGACGCAAACGATCTTCTGGCCAACATGCCAATCGCGCATCTCATTCCCCATGCGGCCGCAGCATATACTTGAGTGGCTGGTTCTTCCGTTTCCCAGCCACAATATAGACGGCGAGCGAGAATGTATGCGGTCCCGGTCAATTTGCAAATTAACAAAAGATTTCAATCTGGTTAAGTTTGTGTAAGGATGTAATTTCTCCGATTGCTTACGCAAATTCATGAACTCTGCGGGCGTTCGCTGGGAAATGATGGCCGCCGGTGAAGCGCGCATCGTCCCGGCCCCTCCGGGTTTGGCGCAATTTGAAGCGCTTCGCCGCGGGGTTGCTAATCGTCCCAGCTAGAGTGAGATGGCTGCGGGGAAGCGCGGCGCCGCATCGCGGGCGGGACGGGAACAAGCAAGGCTTGAACAGGATCGGTCGCTCCTGCCTCTGCCTCCTGCTCCTGGCCGCGCTTCTGGCGACGGCTGAGGCAGGCCAGACAAGCGAACTCGCCTTCGGCTCTCGGGGCGCCGGGCGCGACTTCCGCGGTGCGCTCGAGATCGGCGCCGACAGCGGGGGCTTGGTCGCCGACTATGCGCTGAAGCTTTACGAATTGAAGGAGGCGAAGCGGAAGGTCCGGTTCGTGGGCGGCTGCGATTCCGCGTGCACGCTTTTCCTCGCCCTGCCGGCGGATCAGACCTGCCTCGCCGAAGGGGCCTATTTCCGGTTCCAAGCCCCGACCGCTCCGTCGGCGTCCGCCGAAGCGGCGGTCAGGGCCTATATGATGCGCAAATATCCGCGATGGGTGTGCGTCTGGATCGACGCACAGGGCGGACTGTCCGACCGACTCGCGACCATGAGCTACGCCTACGCCCAGAATTTCATGCGGACCTGCAAGTCCGCTCGGCGCTGAGCCGCCGGGGAGCGCGCCCTCAATCGAGGCCAGCTCCCCGTGGCGGACGGCAGCGAGGCGCCCCGCCGCCGAGCCGGCGACCCCAGGCTACAAGGCTAAGGCCTCACCGGCCAGACCCGCCGCCGCCCGACCCGCCTCCGGCGCCGCCGCCATGGCCGCCCGTCCCACCGGCGTTGCCGCCGGTCCCGGGGCCGCTGCCCCCGTGGCCGGCCGTTCCGCCAGCGTTGCCGCCGGTTCCAGGGCCG
>DATNBG010000128.1:0-5060 GCA_035572075.1 Roseiarcus sp.
ACCCGTCACGGAACGCTCAGCCTGTTCGCCGCTCTCGACGCCGCCACCGGCGCCGTCATTGGCAAATGCTTCGCCCGCCATCGGGCGCGCGAGTTCCGCGCTTTCCTGAACGTCATCGAAGCCGGCGTTCCCAGCGATCTCGCTCTGGCGAGCCTAAAAGGGGCGCCGCCGCTGCTGGCGATGGCGCTTGGAACGCTGGTCGCCCGGCGGGCGGTCATGCGCCGGGTCGGTGAGATGGCGCCATGAGATCCCCGCTCTCCAGCATCATCCTATTCCATGTCGGCCCGGCGCCGATCAGCGAGCGCGTGGTCACCACCTAGGCGGTGATGTTCGTGCTCGTCGTCGGCGCCATCGCCGTGTCTCGCCGCCTGTCGCTTATCCCGTCCACGACCCAGGCGTTCTTCGAGCTCGTCGTCGACACGGTGGACAGCCAGATCCGCGACACGATGCGCCTGGAGCCCGGCCCTTACCGAGCTTTCATCGGCACGCTGTTCGTCTTCATCTTCGTTTGCAACTGGTCCTCGCTCGTCCCCGGGGTCGAGCCGCCGACGGCGCATCTGGAGACCGACGCCGCGCTGGCGCTCCTGGTCTTCCTGGCCATCATCTGGTTCGGGATTCGCGCCGGCGGCGTGCGAGGCTATCTCGGCGCCTTCGCCTCGCCAACGCCGCTGATGATCCCGCTCAATCTCGTCGAAATCCTGACGCGCACCTTCTCGCTGCTCGTGCGTCTCTTCGGCAATGTGATGAGCGGCGTCTTCGTCATCGGCATCGTCATCTCGCTTGCGGGCCCGCTTGTTCCGATTCCCCTGATGGCGCTCGACCTGCTGACCGGCGCCGTCCAAGCCTACATCTTCGCCGTGCTCGCGATGGTCTTCATCGCGGGAGCCATCGGCGAGCGCGCGCCCAGACCCGCCCCCTCCAGCGAAAGGACCCCATCATGAACTGGCTAGCCGCTATCAGCATCGCATCCGCCGCCGTCGCGGTCTCCTTCGGCGCCATCGGCCCCGCGCTCGGGGAAGGACGCGCGGTCGCCGCCGCCATGGACGCCATCGCCCGCCAACCCGAAACGGCCAACACCATCTCGCGCACATCGTTCGTCGGCCTCGCCATGATCGAGACCATGGCGATCTACTGCCTGGTCATCGCGCTCCTGCTGCTGTTCGCCAACCCGCTGCTGAAGTGATGGGCCGGGAGTTCTCGTCGTGACGATCGACTGGTGGACACTCGGGCTTCAGGCCGTCAACGTCCTCATCCTGATCTGGCTGCTCGGCTATTTCTTCTGGCGCCCCGTCGCCAAAATGATCGCGGAGCGCCGCGCGGCGGCGCTGAAAGCCTTGGCCGACGCCGATGCGAAGCGCGCCGAGGCGGCGGCGGCCCTCGCCGAGGTCGCGCGCACGCGCGCCGGCTTCGCGCAGGAACGCCATGCGCTTCTGAGGGCGGCGCGGGAAACCGCCGAGCAGGCGCACGCCACGCGGGTTCAAGACGCCGCAAAGGAAGCGGCGGCCTTGGAAGCGGCCGCCAACGCGGCGATTGCCCGGGACAACGCCGCCGCCGAAAAAGCCTGGGCGGACCGTGCAAGCCGTCTCGCGGTCGATATCGCACGACGGCTGGCTGGTCGACTGGATGGACCGGCCGTGAAGGCCGCGTTCCTCGACTGGCTGCTCAAGGCGATTCGCGAGCTGCCCGAGACGACACGGCAGGCGGTGATCGCCAATGGGGCGACGCTCGAAGCGATCAGCGCATCCCTGCTCCAGCCGGAGGAGCAGCAGCGTTACAGCAAGCTCGTCGACGAGGCTTTCGGAGCTAGCCTGCCCGTGGCGTTCACGGTCGATCCCGGCCTCATCGCCGGCCTCGAACTGCGCGGGCCCCATTTGATCATCGCCAACAGTTGGCGCGCCGACCTTGACCAAATCCTGGCGGGTATCGCCCATGACCAACGATCCTGACAGCCGGGCGGACGTCTGGCTGGACCAGGTCCGCGCCAAATTGGGCGCGGCGAGGCTCGGGCCTCGCGCCGAACAGATTGGACGCGTCGAGGAGGTCGGCGACGGCATCGCGCTCGTCTCCGGCCTGCCGGATGTGAGGCTTGATGAACTGCTCCGGTTCGACAAAGGCCAGTTCGGCTTCGCCCAGGTGCTGGAAAGCGGTCATGTCGGCTGTGTGTTGCTGGACGACGCCGATACGATCGAAGCCGGGGACACCGTCCGCGGCACGGGTGACGTGGTGCGGGTTCCGGTGGGCGCGGCCCTGCTGGGGCGCGTCCTTGATCCGCTCGGCCGGCCGCTCGATGGCCAGGGCCCGATCGCGATCGATACGCACGAGCCGATCGAGCGGCCGGCGCCGGCGATTATTGACCGTGATCTCGTAACCTAGCCGGTGCAGACCGGCATCGTCGTGGTCGACACGCTGTTTGCGCTCGGACGCGGCCAACGCGAGCTCATCATTGGCGATCGCGCCATCGGCAAGACCACCGTCGCAATCACACAATCATCAACCAGAAGGATAGCGATATCGTCTGTGTCTATGTCGCCGTCGGGCAGAAGACATCCAGCGTGCGGCGCGCCATCGAGGCGATCCGGACCAAGGGCAGGCCCGAGCGCTGTATCATCGTAGTGGCGGGATCGGCGAGTTCTCCGGGCCTGCAATGGATCGCGCCGTTCGCCGGCTTCGCGATGGCGGAATATTTCCGCGATCGCGGCCAGCATGGACTGATCGTGATCGACGATCTCACCAAACACGCCGCCACGCATCGCGAGATTGCTCTGTTGACACGCCAATCGCCCGGCCGCGAAGCCGATCCGGGCGATGTCTTCTATGTGCATGCCCGCATGCTGGAGCGCGCAGCGAAGCTATCGAAGGAGAAGGGCGGCGGCTCTCTGACGGCATTGCCGATCGCCGAGACCGACGCTGGCAATCTCGGCGCCTATATACCGACCAACTTGATCTCCATCACCGATGGCCAGATCGTGCTCGATTCCAAGCTCTTCTATGAAGGCCAAAAGCCAGCGGTCGATGTTGGCGTCAGCGTCAGCCGCGTCGGCGGAAAGACCCAGGCGCGCGCCTTGCGCGAGACGGCTGAAACCGTGCGGCTCGATTACGCCCAGTTCCTTGAACTGGAGATGTTCACCCGCTTCGGCGGTATGCCTGATGCGCGGGTCCGCCAGCAGCTCACCCGCGGCGCGCGGATTCGCGCCATCCACGATCAGCCTCAGCACACGCCCCTGCGGCTGGCCGACGAGGTGGCGCTCGTGTTCGCGGTGCAGTCGGGCCTCCTCGACCGGGTTGCGCGTCACGCCATCGCCGGTGTCCGGCGCGGCCTGCGCGACGCGCTCGATCGCAGCGCTCCGGACGCGGTCCGCCAGATCCAGGAGACAGGAACGCTGGACGAAGTGCGCAGACAAGCGTTGCGCACGGCGCTCGAAAATTACATCAGCGCCGCCGTTCCCGACGCGCCAGCCGCGGAGAAGGCGGTCAATCCATGACCGAGCGGCTCGCGGACATCACCGCTCGGATCGAAGGCATCCGGCAGCTCGACGCGGTGGTAAACGCCATGCGCGGCATCGCGGCCGCCCGAGCCCAGCAGGCGCGCGCGCAACTCACCGCCGTCGACAGCTACGCACAGGCCATCGCGGTCGCGATCGCGCGAGCTGTTTCCTTGATCCCCGGGGACCAACACGTTCGCGGTTCCCGATCGACACGACCCGCGCTGGTCCTGTTCTGCGCCGAGCAGGGTTTTGCCGGCGCCTTCAGTGAACGAGTATTGGACGCGGCCCGGGGCGATTTGGCCACCCACGAGCTTTTCCTGGTCGGCACGCGCGGCGTCACGGCGGCGGCCGAACGCAATGTCGTTCCAAGATGGAAAAGCGCCATGCCGTCACACTCGCTCGGCGCGCCAAGGCTCGCGGACCGCATCGCCGAAGCGCTCTATGTCCGCGTCGCCACCGGCGAGATCGATGCGCTCGACGCGATCTTTACGCGATGGCGACCTGGCCGAGGGACGCAGATCGAACGCCGCCGATTGTTCCCACTCGACAGGACGGCGTTTCCCGTACCGGCCGCCAGCGACGTTCCGCTCCTCGACCTCGCGCCCGAGGCCCTTCTGAGCGAACTCACCGCCGGCTATATGCATGCTCAGCTCTGCCGAGCCGCGCTCCACGCTTTCGCCGCCGAGAATGAGGCGCGCGTCGAAGCGATGGCGTCGGCCCGCCATCAGATCGAGCGCCAGCTCTCGTCGCTCAAGGCGAGACAGCGGACGGTGCGCCAGGAGGAAATCACGGCTGAAATCATCGAGCTCGCCACCGGGGAAACAGCGAGCCGTCCGGGATTTCGCTGAGACAAGGGCGCGCCGGCCCTCCACCTTTGACGCCTGCCGCAGCGGGCAGGGTCGGGCGTTTCGGTTCTCGATAGCCCATAGCAACCTCCAGCCGCTCTTTCCGCCCTGGAGTTTGAAGCGCTCCTAGCGAGGGTCCCGCGGATCGCCTGACAACAGTCGCATTCGCGCCCCTTCCGGGGGCGCGTCAGTCCATGTTTTCAGGCGAACCACGAAAACCTCCTGTTTTCTTGGCCCCGCTGGAACCGCTCCTCTACCCCTAGGCGTGACATCAGAATTCATCGGCATGCGCCGAATGCGGGCAATTCCCTGATAAATTGGCCGATGACAGCGAAAATGTTTTCGATAAGGATTGGGAGACCAGTTTGCCGGGACTGCGTCCCCCGCCAGCCAAATACTTGATTTAACTGCAACCGATTGCCGCCGTTGAAGCGGTCCAAGTCGTAGTTGACGAAGGACCCGCCGAGAGGCGCGGTGAAGCCGACGAACACTGTTCTGAACCGATCTTCCAGCGCTTTCACGGGGCAGTGAGTGGTTCGACCTGATGGGGATACCAAGTTTGCCCGCGAAACCCTCTCGGTCGATGTTGCCTCGGCGGATCGAGACCGTTGCCAATAGTCAAATCAGCGCATAGCTTATTTTTCGAGAGACGGAGCCTCGGCGTAAAACGCTGACCGATGCGCTGGAAGCGACGGAACTGTGCGGCTGCTCAGGAGGAACGTGCAATGAG
>DATNBG010000129.1:0-6096 GCA_035572075.1 Roseiarcus sp.
GAGATCGGCGCGAAAGTCATGATCGAGGGAACCGGCGCCTATACGACGACTTACTCTTCGGTCGGCTTCAACGGCTTCCCGCCGCTCAAGTCCTACGTGATCTGAGCGCCCTTCTTCCCTGATCCCGAGCTTGTCGAGGGACGGGAGAGGGGTTGGGGGTGAGGGTTTCTCATACGAAATTCGCTGATTGATTCTCGTTTGCCCCCGAACCGACCGGCCGCCATTTCCGAGTCCGTTTTGAGCGATTCCAATGGCTTGCGGCGCCATTTTCGATTCTCTGCAGCTGCCAAGCACTCCCTCCTGACCTCGTGCCTCAAGGAGCGCCGAAGGCGCGTCTTAAAAGGACGTTCCAGAGCGCACGAACCGCGCCGCCCACCGGATCATCCTTCGAGACGCCCGCTTTGCGGGCTCCTTGAGGTATGAGGTCCGTGGGAGTTACGATTCTCTCAGTCCTTCCCGTCTTGGCCGCCGAAGCTCGGTCGTTGGGTCTTCCTGAGAAACGCGGGTAGTCTTCGGGCATCATTCTGAAAAACACTATCATGCCCAAGCCAGGCTGTCAAGAAATTGTCGATTCTCCCGTCGATGGCCTGCCTCGACCCGGCGCCTTCGCCGCTGTCGGAAAGGCTGGGCGATCTGATCAACCGAATCGCGTATCACACCATGAACCGCGCCGGCTTGCCCGCGTCCAGAATCGTCAGCCGGTCGGCGATGCGCAGAACCGCGAATGCCTGGGCGAGGTCGGCGGCGCTTTCCTTGAAATGCTCCCAGCCATGATTGTGCACAGCCACGATAGCCGCGGCGGGAAACGCGTGCGCCGTTTCGATCACGTCGTTCGCGTCCATCGTCAGGTGAAAGCGCGCGCGCGTCTCGGCGGACCCCGCGAAGGCGATGACGAGTTTGGGCCGATAGCGCCGCGCCACTTCCGCCGTCCCGTCGTACCAGACGGTGTCGCCGGTCACATAGATCGCGTCGCCCGGCTCGCGCCGGCCGATCAGGAAGCCGATCACGTCGCCGCTGAGCGGCTCGATTCCCGCTGGCCCGTGCCGGGCGGGCGCGCCGGTGACCAGGAGCTTCGCGCCGCTCGCGCCCTCGATCGCCGCGGTCTCGAACGGCGCGAGAGCCTTGCTGTTTCCCTTGAGCCGCGCGGCGCCCGCGGCGGTCGTGAACGTGGTCTTCGCCCGGTCGAGAAACGCCCGCCCGCCGCGGTCGAGATTGTCGGAATGCTGGTCGTGGCTGAGCAGCGCCGCATCGACCGCGCCCACTTGCTCGGCCGAGAGCGCCGGCCCCGCGGTCTTCCTCAAGAGCACGCTTCCCTGGTATTCGCCTGGCGGGTCGAAGGTGGGATCGGTCAAGAGTCTCACGCCGTCGAGTTCGATGAGAACCGTCGGTCCGCCGATGAGGGTCAGCGTCGTTTCGAAACCGTTCATGAGGACCTCCGTCCCGCCATCGTAACAGTTTCCGCAGCGGTATGGACGTCCTTCCGCCTGAGCTTGCTCAGTAGAGCTTCGCGAGGCCGGCGCGAACAGGGTCTGGCACGTTAGGCTCGCCCGCGATCTTCTTTAGAAAATCGGGATCGTCCGCCACAGTGAGCGGGTCCAGCGCGATCGGCTTGAGAATCGTCGAAAGCGGCGCGGCAGTCTTGGGCGAGATAGTCTTCGGTCCGGTGAAATCGCGGGGACCGTTGAACGGCAAGCGTGGCCGCAGATCGACTCCGGTCGGCTGAATCTCGTCCAATGAGAGCGACCAGACCACAGGCTGGGGCGCATCCAGAGCGGCGCGGGCCGCTTTCTTCGGCGCCGGCTTTTCCAATGCCTTGGCAAGTTTGGGCAGATCGCGAAATGCCGTCCGCAGGGCGCGCCGAGCGGCGCTCAGGGACACGCTGGCGACATCGGGATCGCCCGTCGCCTGCTTCAGGAACAGTTGGCGCTTGCTTCCTCCCACGCTGATCGTCTCGCCCTTCGCCCCGAGCGCTCCCATCAGGTCCGGGACGCCGTAGCGCGCGACGCCGTTGATCATTGTGAGTTGAATCGAAGTCTCTTTCGCCTTGATGAGCGTCTCGTATGGATCGCCCAGCTTTCCCTCGATCGCGATCACGTCGGCGCGCTTGCCCGCCTCCAGCGTGCCCAGCGCCTTCTGCCATTTGATGATTGCTGCGGCGTCTCTCGTCGCCATCGCGATCAGGTCGCGCGCGCTGAACAGTCCGCCCAGCATGTGCTGCGAGCAGAGCCACGCCACCTTGAGCTCGCCCAGCAGGTTCTTGCTGCCCGAGGGAGACCAGTCGCTCCCCAGCCCGATGAGCACGTTCGCCCGCCGGGCCGCCTCGACATGCGCGGTCGCCCCATAGAGCAGGAGGTTGCTGAGCGGCGACCAGACCATCGCGCCGCCATGCCCGGCCAAAACGTTGAAATCGTCAGGCAGCAGCCCCGCGGAGTGGATGCCGCAGAATCGATTGTTGATCGCCCACTCGCCGGGGGCCACCTCTAAGGCGAGGAAATGCCGGCGCGCCGCCGTGTCGATTCCCTCGCTCAGGTGAAGGAGAAGGCAGCTGCGCTCCTTGCTCAGCCGCGCCAGGAAGGCGCGCGCGTCCTTCGCCTCGACGTCGGCGATGCGCCCGTGCGCCTCGCTGAGGTCCGGATCGTCGGTTTGCTCGACGTTGCGAACGATCCCCCGATAGAACCGTTGCACGCCGGCATTGCTGCTCAGCATGATCCCCTGACTCGTCGTCACACCCCCGAGCAGGCACTTGCACTCGACGTAGCGGACGAGCGGAGCCAGCAGCGAAGGCTTGCCTTGCGCGTCCCGGTATTCGCCCACGACCGTCATCGGACCGCTGATGAGCTTGCGGTAGTCGGGGTGGCCGGGCCACTGGCCGCGATCGTGGAAGAGCTTCGGCACCGGGCTCCAGATGGGCAGCGCGTTGTAGCTGAGATGATTGTGAAGCTCGATCAGCCCCGGATAGAGCGTGGCGCCGGTATCGACCGGAGCGACCCCCTCGAAGCCCGCCGGCGGCGCCATCGCGCGATCCTGAACCGCGACGATCGAGCCGCGGTCGACGTAAAGAACGGCGTCGTCCTTCACCGTGAATGTCTCATCCATCGTGACCACGCGTCCGGCAAGCGCCAGCTTCGGCCCCGTGAGCGGGTCGATCGGTCCTGCGGTTTTCGCCGCCCTCACAGCCGCGCGCGCCCCGACGCGCGGCGCCGCCTCGTCCTCGCCGAGCGGATACCAGCGGCGCCGGGGCTCCTTCATGCGAGCGCTCCTTTCGGAACGGTGATGGTGATGTTGCGTCGCTTGGCGAGGGCGTCGGCCCCGGAACGCTTCGCCCACCCGTCCTTTTCATGCATCCAGGCCGGCAGACCGGCCGGAAGGTCGAAATCCGGAATCGGGACCCGATCGCCCTCGGCCCAGGTCTCGCCATAAAGCCGAAGAGGCGTCGGCGCGTCGGGGTGTTGCACGTGCTGCGAGATTGCCTGCAAGCCCGCGTTCCAGTTCTGAAGCAGCTTCTTGGTCGCCGCCGCGAGCTTGGTCTTGTCGCCGTTGGAAGAGCTTTCCGGCTGGGTCGGGTGCGTCACAGCCTGATAGGCGACGTTTGTCGCCTGCCCCTCCTCCGTGGCTTTCCAGAACCGCCAGGCTTCGTCCGCCGCCTGGCCGAGAGCGAGGACGGCTTCGATCCCGCCGCCGGCAAGCAGCGCTTTCAGCCACAGGTTTCGATAGGCGATGAGGTCAGGGTCCTTTCTGGTCTTCGCTTTGACGCTGCCATAGACGCTGTACAGGTACGTATTGATGAACACGTAACTGTGGGTGATCCCGAGCTTCGCCAACAAGCCCTGAACCCGGCTCCCGGCCTCGCCGACCAGGATGCGGCGTATGACGGTTTCGTGTTGCGCCGGGTCCTGACCGATCACCAGCACGCGCGCCGAGCCGTCGAGCCGGCCCCGATGGAAGATCGGCCCCCATTCGAGGCGAAATTGACCTGAAGGATAGATGTCGGCGCCGGGATAGTCCGCGCATAAAGTGAGAAACGGTTCGGCGACATATCCTGGATCGAATGGATGGGGCATCGCGCGCTCGTCCCGACAGCCAATCCTTAACGCGTCCCGGGTTTCCACGCCAGGAGGCCAAATTTGCGACGACGGGAGACGAGACTAGCCGCCCTGCCCCGCCAGCAGCGCCTTCAACGCGTCCAGCGTGTCGGCCTGCGCGACCGGCTTGTCGCGCCGCCAGCGCAGCATGCGGGGGAAGCGGACCGCGACGCCGCTCCGGTGGCGCCTGCTCGGAGCGATGCCCTCGAAGCCAAGCTCGAACACCTGCGTCGGGGCGAGGCTGCGCACCGGGCCGAAGGTCTCGACCGTGGTGCGGCGGACGATCGCGTCCATCTCGCGAATCTCGGCGTCGGTGAGGCCCGAATAGGCCTTGGCGAACGGTACGAGCTCACGGGACGGCGCGTCTTCGCCCGCGCTCCAGACCGCGAAAGTATAGTCGGTGAAGACGCCCGAGCGGCGGCCGTGGCCGCGCTCGGCGTAGATTGCGACCGCGTCGACGCTCATCGGGTCGAGCTTCCATTTCCACCACACATCGGCGCGGTCGCCGCCCTTGCGGCGGCCGATCCCGTAAGCCCCGTCGCGCGCCTTCAGCATCAGCCCCTCGCGCAGGAGCGCGCGCGCCTCATCGCGCTTCTGCGCAAACGCTTCCCACGCGGCGGCGGAAACCGTCGGGCTGATCCTGAGCGGCAGGCGCTCGCCGCGCGCCTTGGCTTCCGCGAACAGGCGACGGACGGACTCTTCTAACAAAGCGCGGCGCACATGCTGCGGCTCGCCCCGAATGTCGCGGCCTTCGCTCTCCAGAAGATCGTAGGCGATGAAGGCGACCGGCAATTCGCGCATCGTCTTTTCGCTGACGACCTTTCGGCCCAGCCGCTGCTGCAGGCTCGCGAAGGTCGCAAGACCGTCGAGCGACTCCGCCTCATAGTCTCCTTCCGGCGGAATGAGGACCACGAGTTCGCCGTCAATCGCCACGCCGCTCGGCAGCGCGCGCGCCAACGGCGCAAGATCGGGATAGGCGTCGGAAATCAGCTCTTCGCCGCGCGACCACAAGCGCCAGGCCTCGCTCCGCTTCAACAGCTGCGCGCGGATGCCGTCATACTTCCACTCGACGATCCATTCCGAGGGCGGCCCGAGCGCCGGCAGCATGTCGGCGAGCGGGCGGGTCCAGGATTGGGCGAGATAGAACGGATAGGGTTTCCCCGCGTCGAGCGCTTGAGCCTCCGCGTGGCCGACCTCGCCGATCAGCGCCTCGAAATCCCCGGCTACGGGAATCCGCCGCGCCTGGGCGTAACCGATCAGTCTTTGCGCCATTCGCGCTTCGTCCACGCCCGCGACCTCGGCCAGCGCCTTGACCACCATCAGCCGCGACACGCCGACGCGCAGTTCCCCGGTGATGAGCTTGAAGAAGGCGAGGCGCTCGTCCGCCGGCAATTCGCCCGCCCATCGCTTGAGCCGCGCATAGCGCTCCTCCTCGTCGAGCGAGGGAAGCGGAATGAGCCGCTCGCGCATCCACTCGTCGAGCGAAACCTCTTGGCCCACCCCGCCTTCAGGCAGAATGAGCGCCAGCATCTCGGCGAGATCGCCGACCGCGCCGTAGCACTCGCCGCACAGCCATTCGGGATAGCCCGAGCCCTCGACCGCGAGGCGCCAGAGAAGGCGGGTCGGCGCGGTCTGGCGCGGCTTGCCGCCGCTCAGGAAATAGACCGCCCAGGCCGCGCTCGCCCATCGCGCGGGATCGGCTTTCGCCGCGGCGAACGCCTCGACCATCGCCGCCTGCTTGGCGCGGGTCGAGGTCGCCGAATCGAGTTTTCGGTAGAGCGCCGCGAAGGCCTTCATCGCGGAGGCGAGTGTGAGCGGGCTCGCCTCACAAGACGACGACCGGCGTCCCTATCGCGACCCGCCCATAGAGGTCGATCACGTCGGCGTCCATCATCCGGATGCAGCCGGACGAAACGGCCTTGCCGATCGATTTGGGGTCGTTGGTCCCGTGGATGCGAAACAGCGTGTCCTTGTTGCCCTCGAACAGGTAGAGCGCGCGCGCGCCCAGCGGGTT
>DATNBG010000130.1:0-3788 GCA_035572075.1 Roseiarcus sp.
CGACGGCCGGGCGCTCCGCGTCGTGGTGAGCCCCAATCCGAAAGGCGGCGTCACCTATCTCTACGACGACGCGACGCAAAGCTACGCGCTCGCTTCCCAGGTCAACGCGCTGACCCGCGTGCAGGGCGAGACGCTCGACGCGCTCAAGGAAGGCGTTGCGGCGTTCGGGGCCGACGGGCGCATGAAGCTGTTCAACCCGGCCTTCGCGGAGCTGTGGGGATTCGATGAGGCGGCCATGCGCGACCGGCCGCACATCGAGGAGATCGCGCGCGCCGCAAGGCCGCTGTGCCGCGATCCCATGGTGTTCGACGAGCTCAAGGCGGCGATCGTCGATCTTCCCGAGCGTCGTCGGAGCCGGGCGGCGCGGATCGAGCGCACCGACGGGCTCATCCTCGATTGCGCCGCGCTGCCGCTGCCCGACGGCGCGACGCTCATGACCTTCCTCGACGCAACCGCAGGCGTCACCATCGAGCGGGCGCTGACGGAGCGCAACCAGGCGCTCGTCGACGCGGAAAAGCTGCGCAACGATTTCGTCAACCACGTCTCTTACGAGCTGCGCACGCCCCTCACCAACATCATCGGCTTCACCCAGCTCCTGGCCGGCGGCCGCGCCGGCCCCCTCAACGAGAAGCAGCTCGAATATGCCGGCTTCATCACCAATTCATCGCATGCGCTGCTCGCAATCATCGACGACATTCTCGATCTGGCGTCGATCGACGCGGGCGCGATGGAGCTCAAGCTCGAGGACGTCGACGTCGCCGAGGCGATGAAGGCCGCGGCGTCCGGCGTGCAGGATCGCCTGAGCGAAGCGGCGATCGAACTGCGCATCGTCATGACCGATGGCGTCGGCTCGCTGCACGCCGACGGCCGGCGGGTGCGCCAGGTCCTGTTCAACCTTCTCTCCAACGCGATCAACTATTCGGAGGCGGGTCAGACCGTCACCCTGGCGGCGATGCGCCGCGGGCCGGAGATCGTGTTCAAGGTCTCCGACCGGGGACGGGGCATCCCGCCTGAGATGATCGATCGCGTGTTCGAGCGGTTCGAGACCTTTCCCAACGGCTCGCGGCAGCGCGGCCCGGGCCTTGGGCTGTCGATCGTGCGCGCCATGGTGGAATTGCATGGCGGCCGGGTGCTGATCGACACCGCGCCGCGCGAGGGCACGACCGTCACCTGCATCTTTCCGATCGACTCGATGGCGGCGGCGGTGAGCCCGCGACTGGCGCCGTCTGTGTCGCGAGCGGCCCAGCAGCGGGCATGAGCGCTCTCGCCGGCGCGAAGGAGGAAGCGGGCGTTTGGAGCTTCGAGGCGCCGGACGAGGCCACGACCGCGGCGATCGCCGCGGCCCAGGCGGCGTGGCTCGAGCCGGGCGACTTCGTCGCCCTTGCCGGCGATCTCGGCGCGGGCAAGACGGCTTTCGCCCGCGGCCTCATCCGCGCCCTCGCGGAATCGCCGGAGCTCGAGGCGCCGAGCCCGACTTTCACCCTGATGCAAGTCTACGACGCGCCGCGCGGGCCGGTGGTCCACGCCGATTTCTACCGGCTGCGCGGCCCGACGGAGCTCGCCAATCTCGGCTGGGATGAAGCGATCGCCGACGCGATCGCCATCGTCGAATGGCCGGAGAAGATCACGGAGGCGCTGCCTCCCGACCGTCTCGAGGTCATGATCCGGTTTGACCCGACCCGCGGTCCCGATTTTCGCCAGCTGAGTCTGCGCGGAGAAGGCCGGGTCGCTCCGCGTCTGAACCTCGCGCTTGGCGTTGCGCGACTCATCGAGCGCGCCGGATGGAGCGGCGCAAGGCGCGAATTTTTGCAGGGCGACGCGTCCACCCGCGCTTATGAGCGGCTGACGAGACCGAGTGGCGAGACGGCGATCCTGATGATTTCGCCGCCCCGGCGCGATGGGCCGATCCTGCGCTTTGGCAAGTCCTATGCGGAGATCGCCAGGCTCTCGCCCGACATCCGCGCCTTTCTCGCGATGGACGAGGGGTTGCGAAGCCTCGGCTATTCGGCCCCCGCCCTCATCGCCGCCAGCATCGACGAAGGCCTGGCGCTGATCGAGGACTTCGGCTCGGCCACCATCGCCGAACATGGGCTCCCGGACGGAGCGCGCTACGCGCCGGCTGTCGCGCTTCTGGCCGATCTGCACGGCCGCCAACTGCCGGCGAGCCTGCCGGTCGGCGAGGAAACATACGAGCCGCCAGTCTACGACGTCGAAGCGATGCTGGTCGAGGTCGAACTCGCGCTCGACTGGTATGCGCCGGCGGTCGCCCGCGTTACGCCGCCGTCGGGCGCGCGCATGCAGTTCCTCGGAATCTGGCGCGACGTCCTTCAGCCGATCCTCGCCGAGCCCACGACCTGGACGCTGCGCGATTATCATTCGCCCAATCTGTATTGGCTGGCGGACCGGCAGGGGCTGAAACGGATCGGACTCATCGATTTTCAGGACGCGGTGATCGGGCCGCCGGCTTATGATGTCGTCTCGCTGCTGCAGGACGCGCGGGTCGACGTTCCGGAGGATCTGGAGATGCGCCTTGCGGCCCTCTACATGCGCCGGCGGACGGGCGCCGATCCGTCGTTCGATCCCGAGCGTTTCGCCGCCGCCTATGCGGCGATGGGCGCGCAGCGCGCAACCAAGATCCTCGGCCTCTTCGCAAGACTCGACAAGCGCGACGGCAAGCCGGACTACCTGCGCCACCTGCCGCGGATCGAGCGCTACCTCAAGCGCAACCTCGCCCATCCGTTGCTTCAGCCGCTCGCGCTCTGGTATCAGAATCACTTGCCGCGGGCGCTGGGTCCCTTTCCCGCCGAATCCGATCCCTGAAGTTAAGACCGCCGAGGCCCCGATGAGCCCCGTTCCCAAGACGGCCATGGTGTTCGCCGCCGGACTCGGAACGCGGATGCGGCCGATCACCGACACGCTGCCCAAGCCGCTCGTCGAGATTCGCGGCAAGACGCTCATCGATCATTGTCTCGACCGCCTTGCGGAGAACGGCGTTGAGCGGGCGATCGTCAACGTGCATTGGCTCGCCGATCAGATCGAGACCCATCTCGCCAAGCGGCGCGCGCCGAAAATCCTCATCTCGGATGAGCGGTCGAAGCTGCTCGACCAGGGCGGCGGGATCAAGCGGGCGCTCCCGATGATCGGCGACGATCCGTTCCTGATCTCAAACACCGACGCGTTCTGGATCGAGGGGCCGCGGTCCAATATCGCGCGCCTCGCCCGCGCGTTCGATTCGCATGCGATGGACATCCTGCTCCTGGTCGCGGCCGGCGCCGGCGCGGTCGGCGTCGACTGGCCGGGCGATTTCGGCATGAGCCATGACGGACGGCTCGCGCCCCGCGAGCCGCGCCAGGTCGCTCCGTTCGTCTATACCGGCTTAGGGATCGTGAAGCCTGAACTGTTCGCAGGCGAGACGGCGGAGGTCTTTCGGCTCGCGCCTTACTTTCACGCCGCGGCGGCGAAAGGCCGCCTCTACGGCGTTCGCCTCGACGGGCTTTGGGTGCATGTCGGGCGACCCGAGAGCATCGCCGAGGCGGAACGCGCCATCGATCGCTCGATTCTGTGAGCGGCGCCCTTGCCCGGCCTGTGAAATCTGTGTAGCGCAAAAGCGCAGCAAAATTTGCAGGATCATCGAATGCCCGAGACGGACAACGTTCGCGCCCGGAGCGGCCGGGGACACAAGGAGCGCGCCGCCGCCGCCCTGGCCGGCATGGGCCTGCCGATCTCCGACGCGATCCGCCTGCTCAAGCTCGGCGCCGGCGAGCGCCGCCTTCCGTCCGAGGCGAAGG
>DATNBG010000131.1:0-5189 GCA_035572075.1 Roseiarcus sp.
GGCCGCCGAGCCCGAGCGGATCAAGGAGCAGATCGAGGACGTGATCGGCCTCGACGCCTCTGAGGCGGTCGAGATTTCGGCCAAGACCGGCCTCAACATCGGGCTCGTGCTCGAGGCGATCGTCAAGCGCCTGCCTCCGCCTAAGGGCGACGAGGCGGCGCCGCTCAAGGCCCTTTTGGTCGATTCCTGGTACGACGCCTATCTCGGCGTCGTGGTGCTCGTCCGCGTCATGGACGGGCGCCTGAAAAAAGGCATGCGCATCCGCATGATGGGCTCGGGCGCGGTCTACGAGATCGACCGCATCGGGATCTTCCGGCCGAAGATGACCGAGGCTGCCGGGCTCGGCCCCGGCGAGATCGGCTATATCACGGCGCAGATCAAGCAGGTCGCCGACACCCGCGTCGGCGACACGATCACCGACGATCGCCGCCCGGCGGCCGAGGCGCTGCCCGGCTTCAAGCCGGCGCAGCCGGTCGTGTTCTGCGGGCTCTTTCCGGCGGACGCCGCCGATTTCGAGGATCTGCGCGCGGCGATGGGCAAGCTCAGGCTCAACGACGCGAGCTTCTCCTACGAGATGGAGACCTCGGCCGCGCTCGGCTTCGGCTTCCGCTGCGGCTTTCTCGGACTCCTCCATCTCGAGATCATCCAGGAAAGACTCGAGCGCGAGTTCAACCTCGACCTCATCGCGACCGCGCCATCGGTCATCTACCGGATCGCGCTCACCGACCAGTCGGAGATCGAGCTGCACAATCCGGCCGACATGCCCGACCCGGTCAAGATCGCCGAGATCAGGGAGCCGTGGATCAAGGCGACCATCCTCACCCCCGACGATTACCTCGGCGCGATCCTCAAACTCTGCCAGGACCGGCGCGGAATCCAGGTCGACCTCAACTACGTGGGCAAGCGGGCGATGGTGGTCTACGAGTTGCCGCTCAACGAAGTGGTGTTCGACTTCTACGATCGCCTGAAGTCGATCTCCAAGGGCTACGCCTCGTTCGACTATGCGCTTGCCGACTATCGACCCGGCGACCTCGTCAAAATGGCGATCCTGGTCAATGCCGAGCCGGTCGACGCGCTCTCGATGCTGGTCCACCGCGAGCGGGCGGAATCGCGCGGCCGGGCGATGGTCGAAAAGCTCAAGGACCTCATCCCGCCGCACATGTTCCAGATCCCGATCCAGGCGGCGATCGGGGCCAAGATCATCGCCCGCGAGACGATCCGGGCGCTGCGCAAGGACGTCACCGCCAAATGCTACGGCGGCGACGCCACGCGCAAGCGCAAGCTCCTCGAGAAGCAGAAGGCGGGCAAGAAGAAGATGCGCCAGTTCGGCAAGGTCGACATTCCGCAGGAAGCCTTCATCGCCGCGCTGAAGATGGATTCGTGAGAGTGAGCCTCACGCGAGCCTCGCCGCAGGCCGGCGAGCGCTCGCGTCGGGGCCTGGACCGGGAGGAGGGTCATGTTCGATTGCAGAATTCTGGCCGCGTTGACCGGGGCCGCGCTGATCGGCTCGACCGCCCTCGCCGACATGCTCACCATCCATCGCATTCCGGCGGCGCTGGCGGTCGAGGCGGCGAGCGAGGCGGTCGCGTCCTGCGCGAGGCAGGGCTATCACGAGACGGCGCAGGTGGTCGACGCCGACGGCGTGATCATCGCCACGATCCGCGGCGACGGCGTCGGCGCCCATTCGCTCGATAGCGCCCTCGACAAGGCCTATACCGCCGCCTCATTCAAGAACGACACGCTCGCGCTCTCCGAGCGGGCCAAGGGCGAGAATTCGATCGCGCCGCTCGCCAGGCTGCCGCATGTGATGTTCTTCGGCGGCGGCGTGCCGATCAAGCTCGGCGACGAGACAATCGGCGCGATCGGCGCCGCGGGCGCTCCCGGCGGGAACCTCGACGACGCCTGCGCCCGCGCCGGCCTCGACAAGATCAAGGACCGGCTGCAGTAGTCACTCCGGCAGCCCCGCGGCGCGGAGCGCTTCGCCCAGAGACGCCGCAAGTTCCGGAGCGCAGTTGACGCCGGCAAATTGGCGGCCGTACCGGAATGTGGGATGCAATTCGAGCACCCGCGCTGCGGCCGCCCTTGCTTCTTCCAGTCGTCCGAGCCTGGTCAGCGCGGCGGCCAATTGCACGTAGGTGATGCTGTGCGCCGGATTGGCCTGAACGGACCGGTAAGCGGCCCGGCAGGCTTGATCGTAACGCCGGCGAAGGAAATGACCCATCGCCTGCGCATCGAATGCGGCGAAAGCCCAGGGATCGAACGGACTGAGCCGCATACCCCGCTCGCTCCACTCGATTGCGCGCTCAGCTTCCCCGCTCCATCCGGATAGGACGCCGCCCAGAATGTAGGCCAAGGCCGACGACGGACTCTTGCCGAGGGCTGCTTCGAACGCGGTGAAGGCGGCGGCGCGATCGTGCCCGTCCATGCCGATGGAAAAACCCGCAAGAGCAAGCGCCGACGCGTCGTCCTGCCCGTGGAGGAGAGCGGATCGGGCGTGCCGTATCGAGGCTGCGCGGTTGATGTCCCGAAATCCGGCGCGAAGAAAAAGGCAATGATGGCACATTGCCGCGTTGCCGTGCGCAAGCGCATAGGCAGGATCGAGCTCGATGGCGCGCTCGAGCAGCGCCAAAGCTCGCGTGACCTGCTCGGGCATTCCGGAATCGACGTCCATTTGCGCTCGCAGCACGAGGTCGTAGGCGTCGAGACTCTCGGGCCGCTTACGCTTCACTCTGTCGATTTCGGCCCGTCGCACGCTCGGCGCGATCGCGCCGACCGCCGACAGCGCGATCTCGTCCTGAAGCGCGAAAACGTCGCTCGAGCTGCGGTCGTAGCGCTCGGCCCATACATGAGCGCCTGTCGAGGCGTCGATCATCTGGCTGGTTACGCGTAGTTTGCGGCCGGCTTTCCGGACGCTGCCTTCGAGGACATAGCGCACGCCCAGTTCGCGCCCGACCTGCTTCACGTCCACGGCGCGGCCCTTGTAGGTGAAAGTCGAGTTCCGCGCGATGACGAACAACCAGTTGATGCGCGCGAGACCTGTGATGATGTCGTCGACCATCCCGTCGGCGAAATAGTCCTGCCGGGGATCGCCGCTGAGGTTAGCGAATGGCAGAACCGCGATGGACGGCTTGTCGGGCAAACTCAGCGCCAAGGCCGTGGGCCCGGCGGCCGCTGGCGTGGCTTCATTCACCCCGACTTCCGGTCCTCTATAGCGATAACCCCGACGCGGCAGCGTTTCGATCCAGCTTGCGCCGCCCGCCAGGTGTTCGAAGATCCGCCGGACTGCGGCGATCTGAACCGTCAGGTTGCTGTCCTCGATAGCCTGGGCGGGCCAGGCCGCCTCGATCAGCGCTTCCTTTGACACCGGTTCGCCCGCGCGCGCCGCGAGCAGCGCCAGCAGCACAACGGCCCTCCGGCCGAGCGTCGTTGGTTCGCGGCCGTGAAACAGAATTCCGGCGTCGACGTCGAGGCGGAACGGGCCAAAAGTGAGGATCGTCGCCATTTCCCGAGAGGATACCGTTTAGAATCTTTTCGCAACTCTTTCGCAGCGGCTTCGGGACTTGCGGGCATCTCCGGAGCATCGTGCCCGCTTGCGGAAGAGTTATCGAACCGATGGAGGGTCCCATGAGCGCCGCCGCCGTCATTCGCATGCCCAACGAGAACAACGGGGTCGTGTTACGCGGCCATCCCATGGTGTTTCTGGTGACTGGCGAGGACACCAAACATACCAGCATGTTCGACTGGACGATCCCCGCTGGCTTCGCGACCGGCCTCCACGTTCACCGCGTGCAGGAGGAGACCTTCTATGTCCTAGAAGGCGAATGCGAATGGTGGATCGGCGACAAAATGATCCGCGCCGCCCCGGGGACCTTTCTGTTCATCCCGCCCGGCGTGGCCCACAACATCACCAATGTGAGCGAAAAACCGGCGCGCGTGCTGATGACTGTCTCTCCGCCGGGACACGAACATTATTTCGAAGAGCTTTCGAGGCTCGCCGCGCAGGGCTCCCCCGATCCAAAAAAGCTTGCCGAGCTGCGTGACCGTTTCGATACCGATCAACTCTCGACCTTGACGATGACGAAAGGGAGGTAACGCCGACCGACGGCCGGGCGTGGCGAGCGGCCGATCGCCGACGCCTTGGAATTGGAGCGGGTGAAGGGAATCGAACCCTCGTATTCAGCTTGGAAGGCTGCTGCTCTACCATTGAGCTACACCCGCGCCGCGGCGCTCCGCGCCTTGACTATGCGCCGCGCCCAGAAGGCGCCGTTTCTCGCAGGTCCGGGGCGGTGAAGTCAATTCGACCGGAGCGGGACAATGGCGATGAACGTTCCTGCGACGCCTCCGGCACTTCGCTGACAGCATTTCCATCATAAGATATTGATATTGCTGCATAATTGCTCATCGCTCCATTCTTTCCGCTTTACAGAAAGCGGCGGGCCCGATATACTGATCTGCGATTGAAACGAAAGCGCCTCGAGATCGGCGAGGACAGCGGCCGCCTGGACTTTAGCGGCAGGCGTCCCGGGAAGGCGCCCGGCGAGCGACTCAAAGCGACTCGGAAATGGCGCCGCAGTCCTTTGAAAAGGCTCGAAACCGACTCGGAAATGGCGCCCCCGCCGAGCCGACCCGCCGAAGCCCCCGGATCGCCCTGAAGATCGCCGAGGACCGGGCCAATCGGCCGAGCCGAGGGCGCACGGCCCGGCGCCCTCCCCGCGCCCTCGCTGGCGGGCGGCGCAAAATGCGATTATGACGGCTCAATCGGCGCGAGGCGCGCCGGCCATTTTCCACTCTGAAGGCGACACATGCCTCCCTATCGCTCCCGCACTTCGACCCATGGCCGCAACATGGCGGGCGCGCGCGGCCTCTGGCGCGCAACCGGCATGAAGGACGGCGATTTCGGCAAGCCGATCATCGCCATCGCCAATTCTTTCACCCAGTTCGTGCCCGGCCACGTGCATTTGAAGGACCTCGGGCAACTGGTGGCCCGTGAGATCGAGGCGGCGGGCGGCGTCGCCAAGGAGTTCAACACCATCGCCGTGGACGATGGCATCGCCATGGGCCACGAGGGCATGCTCTATTCGCTGCCTTCGCGCGAGCTGATCGCCGACAGCGTCGAATACATGGCCAACGCCCACTGCGCCGACGCGCTGGTGTGCATCTCAAACTGCGACAAGATCACGCCCGGCATG
>DATNBG010000132.1:0-2914 GCA_035572075.1 Roseiarcus sp.
GATCGTGTCGATGAACCACGGCTTCGCGGTCGATCGGGCGAGCCTGCCGGAAAACGTCGAGGAAACGCATGTGTCGCTGTTCGACGGCTCGAATTGCGGCTTGGCCCTCGCCGACCGGCCGGCCTTCTCGGTGCAATATCATCCCGAGGCCTCGCCGGGTCCGCGCGACAGCCATTACCTGTTCCGCCGGTTCGTCGATATGATCGCCGCCTCGAAGGCCGAGGCGACCCGAGCGGCTTAGCCTGGACGTCCCCGGGTCTCGCTGATCGGTGCGTAGGTAAATTCCTGGACGCCGACGTCGACGATGACGTCGCTCTTGACCCGTGCGTTGACGGCTCTCACGATCGCCTTGCTCATCTTGCCGAGGTCGAAGCGATCGAGGTGGTCGAAGTCGATCGTGTCGTCGTCATAGACATAGCGGAACGCCTCATCGACGAGGATCGAATCCGGGGCCATCGCCGCGGTCTTGAGCGCGTTCAGGTCGACGGTGTAGCTGAGCAGCATCACTGCGTAGCCCTTGACCGCGCCGTCCTTGATGCGGGGGACGTTGATCTCGTGGGTCTTGCGCGCTTCGGTCGCCCTCGCGGCCGAGGCGGCGGGGCGAGCCTCGCGCAAGGCGAGGACCCGGTCGGTCCCCATCTCGCCTGCGATCGCGGCGGCGGCCGCAGCGAGGCCGATCAGCGCGGCCTTGATCATTCTTAAGCCCGCCTCCAGCCAAGGGCGGTGTAGGTTCCGTCGGACTGGCCTTCCTGGATGGCGCGGGCGATGATCTCCGACACCGCGTGGCAAGCCCTGAGCTGCATGGCAAGCGCGCGCCGGTTGATCTCGAGCTTGGCGTGGAGTTCCGCCAGCGCAGCGCGGAGCGGCCCGGCCGCCGTCGCGCCGCCGAGCGCGGGAGCCAGGCGATTGAGTTCGAGCAGGCCCTGGTTCTTGCTCTGGCTGTAGACCTCATATCTGACCCGGCGGCCCTGCTCGAGGTCGCGGTTCTCCGCGTCGATGGTCGCGACAAGGCGTTCGACGATCGGCACCGCCGCGGCGGCCGCCGGGGATTGCGTGCGGCGCGGCGGCTGACTCATGTCGGCTTGCGTCCGGCAAACAGGACCGCGCCTTTGTCAAGTTCGGCCGCGGCCGGCGCGGAGAGGATGTTGGCGCTCATCTGCGCGGCTGACTCACCGAGAGCCTTGGCGGCTTCGCTGACGCGGGCCGAGCGTAGGGAGAGCTCGTGGGTGGCGAACAGGCGCCTGGCGAGGCCGAGCTTGCCGGACTTGGCGATCTGCATCGAAACCTGCTCGGCCAGCATCGACCGCCACATGTCGCCGGCCATGCCCTGGCCGAAGACCTCGCCTGTATCCTTCGGCAACAGTTCGCCGACGAACGAATTCAGCATCATCGCCTCAAACTGGGTCTTCGCCTGGCCGAGCTTGTCGGGCCCGCCGGGCGCCTCCGCGAGACGCGAGCGCGCGTCGGCGGCGCTCGCCAGCGGCGCCGACGCCGCAGCCGCCGTGTCGCCCGCCCGGTCGAGGTCGGCGGCGAAATCGGCGGCCGGAGCGTTCGGGCCGGCGAGCGCGCTGAGCCGCCGCGCGGCGAGGCTCGCGCGCGACGGATCGGCGGCGCTCGCCACTTCAAGGACGATATCGGTGCGGGGATTGAAGGCCATGATGCGCCATTGGCGTGAAAGGGATGCGCCAGCGTCCCCCTTGAGCCTTACGTCGAGCTTGCGCGTCCGCGCGCGATGGCCCGCTCGATGAGCTCAACGAGTTCCTTGCGCTCGTTCAGGCGCTGGAAGTTGAGCGCCGCGGCCTCGATGGCGAGTTCCGCGAGCTTCGCCCGCGTCCCGTGCGCAAGCGCGGCGCGACGCGCGGTTTCGTGGTCGCACGCCGCCCGATCGAGCCGCGCCTGCAAGGCGCGGATGCTGCGCGCGACCAGTCCGGCATGAGCGCCATAGGCGATCTCGCTCGCTTCCAGCGTCTCGAAAGCCGCCTTGAGGTCCTCATTCCATCCTGCCCGCCGGCGTTCGAGCGAATGAAGCCTCGCGAGGCCGGCTTCGTACATGAGCGCCTGAATCTTGCCGATGCGGGTCAGCGCGTCGAGACGTCGTTTCATCGCCTAGCCGGAAATGAGCCAGGCGCCGAAACCGATCATGAAGGCCTCGATCGCCGGTTTGATGGTGAAGTAGAGCAGAAAGAGGCCCCCCGCCACGACGAATGGCATGGCGACAAAAAAGACCTGGACCTGCGGCGTGAGCCGGTTGACCAGCGCCAGCGCAAGATTGACCACCAGCGCGTAGATCACATAGGGCGAGGCGATTCTGAGCGCGAGCCGGAACGATTCGCTGAGCGCGTCGGCGATCTCTTTCAGCGCAAGGCGCGCATTGAAGTCGCCGCCAACCGGGATAACGTCATAGGAGGCCACAAGACCGCGCAAGAGCTCCCAATGAAGGTTGGCCGCGAACAGGAGCGCGATCGCGGCAAGGGAGATCAGGGTCGCCAACGGCGCCATCGGCTCGTCACCCTCGATCTGGAATCCGGATGGGCTGGAAAATCCAAGCATTGACGCTGCGCCCACCGCCAAGGCTTCGAGGGCGAAATAGAACATCCGCGCGAGAACCCCGATCATGCCGCCGACCAGCGATTCGACGGCGATGACCTTGAGAGTGAGGATCGGATCGTCGCCAAGCGCGGCGCTGGGCACACGCTCGAGCAAGAGCGGCGTCAGGGTCAGCGTGACCGCAAGCGCGACGAACAGGCGAACCTGCGCCGGAATCTGCGCGCTCGAGAATCCGGGCGCCAGCATCAGGCAGGCGCCGATGCGGCAGAACAGCACGAAGGCGCCGAGCGCCGCTCTCGGCGCCAGCGCCGCCGCGTGCGGCGCAGCCATCGCTCCCGAGACGAGCGCCGTCACCCGATCGCGCCCA
>DATNBG010000133.1:0-3339 GCA_035572075.1 Roseiarcus sp.
GACATCCATCATCAGTTCAGCGCCAGGGATCTGATCGGCTTTGTCGATCCCGGCAATGGCCAGCATTTCCCGCCCGTCTCGGGATGGTTCTATTCCAACACCAACTACATCCTCGCGGGCCTCATCATCGAGGCGGCGTCCGGCATGAACTACGAGCAGGCGCTGACGACAATGATCCTCGAGCCGCTCGGGCTCAATGACACGTTCTACGCCAATGGGCCGCATCCGGGGCCGGCGGCCGCCGGCCCTCATCTGGCGCGCGTGCCCCGCGCGCTCTTCTTGCTCCAGGATTGCCTCGACTACCAGCCGAAGCCATGCAGCGTATCGACGGTCGCGCCGCTCATCGGCAAGGACATGCGGACGGGGAACTTGTCATGGGCGGCGGAGGCGGGCGCCATCGTCTCGACGCCCCACGACCTCGCTCTATGGATTCGCGCGCTGTTCGACAAGCGCGTCATCCCGGCAAGGCAGCTTAAGGAGATGACCACCCTGGTCTCGAACAAGACCGGTAAGCCCATTTCCGACGCGACCGCCGACGATCCGGTTGGCTTCGGGCTTGGCCTTGGCCGCTTCTATCGCAAGGAACTGGGCGGCGACTATTGGTTCTACGAGGGAGAAACCCTCGGCTTCCGGACGATTTTCGCCTATTGGCCGCAATACGACCTTCTCATCACCGGCGCGGTCAACAGCCGGCCGCCAGATGGCGAGGACAAGTTCGGTCCCGCGGTGATTGGGGGAGCCTTCGCGGTCTTGCAGCGGGCCGGGCTGCCGGAGGGCGCTCCCAAGCCCGCCGTAAAATAGGTATAACGGGCGGCAAACGCAGCCGGTCTTACGGGCTGCGCGGCAGGGAGGCCGCCATGATCTTCCGGCAATTGTTCGACAGCGTCTCGAGCACCTATAGCTACGTCCTCGCCAGCCGCCGCGGCGGCGAGGCGCTCATCATCGATCCGGTTTTGGAAAAGGTCGACCGCTACCTCAAGCTGATGGAGGAGCTTGATCTCAAGCTCGTGAAGGCGGCCGACACGCATTTGCACGCCGACCACATCACGGGCCTCGGCGCCTTGCGCGATCGCACGCGCTGCGTGACGGTCATGGGCGAGCAGAGCAAGGTCGACGTGGTGTCGATGCGGATCGCCGAGGGCGACAAGCTTACGGTCGAGGGCGTGAGCCTCGATGTGCTCTATACGCCCGGCCACACCGACGATTCCTACTCATTCCATCTCGGCGACCGGGTGTTCACCGGCGACACGCTGCTCATCCGCGGCACCGGGCGCACCGACTTCCAGAACGGCGATTCCCGCGCCCAGTATGCGAGTCTGCAGCGCTTGATGCGGCTGCCCGAGGAGACGCTGGTGTTTCCCGCCCACGATTACAAAGGCGACACGGTCTCGACCATCGGCGAGGAGAAGCGCTTCAATCCGCGCCTTCAGGTTCGTGGCCCCGACGAATATGTCCAGCTGATGGAAAGTCTCCACCTGCCCGATCCGAAAATGATGGATGTCGCCGTTCCCGCCAACATCCATCAGGGGCTGCATCAGGCCGATGTGGCGCGCAAGGGCTGGGCCTTTTCCGCCGAGGAGGCGAAGGGGCTTATCGGGCGGGGAGACGTTGCGCTGATCGACCTGCGCGAGAAGGCGGAGCGCGAGCGGACCGGCGCGATTCCCGGCTCGCTCCACGCGCCTTACGGCGAGCTCAAGGACAATATCGAGGAGGGCGGCCTCATTCATGAACTCGCGCGCTCGGGGAAGACGATCGTGTTCTACTGCGCCTTCGGCGAGCGCTCGGCGATGGCGGTGCAGGCGGCGCAGGATCAGGGCCTCGCCTCCGCTCGCCACATCGAGGGCGGCATGGCGGCCTGGACGAAGGCCGGCGGCGCGGCGCATTGACCTTGCCGGAGCCTTGCGCTTAGCGTTTGCGCAGACGCCTTCGCGAAGAGAAGCGCAGGCGCCGCGCCGGGAGGTCGCCCATGCCCAAGGTCAAGGTCAACGGCATCACGATGAACTATGAGAGCCAGGGGTCGGGCGAGCCGCTGGTCCTCATCCCCTATCTCGCCGCAGACAACGCCTGCTACGCCTTCCAGGTCGCCGACTACGAAAAGCATTTCACCTGCATTTCGCTCGATCCGCGCGGAGCGGGCCTGACCGACAAGCCGGCCGGGACCTGGTCGACCGAATTGTTCGCCGACGACGTCGCTGGCCTCATGGCTGCGATCGGTGTTGAGAAAGCGCATGTGAGCGGGGTGTCGCTGGGCGCAGCGATCGGTCTCTGGCTCGCCGCCAAACACCCCGAGCGGGTGAAGACCCTATCCATTCACTCCGCATGGCCGAAGAGCGATCCCTTTCTCAAGGTCGTGGTCGGCGGCTGGCAAACCATCGCCAAGGGTCTTGGCAGCGTCCAGGAGATGATTATCCAGGGGATCTTCCCCTTCTGCTTCACGCCCGAGCTCTACGCCGCCAAGCCCGACTATATCGATCAGCTCGCCGCCTTCGTGAAGAGCCGGCCGAAACAGCCGCTCGACGCCTTCCTTCGCCAGTCGGACGCGGTCATCGCCCATGACGCGCTGAGCCAGCTCGGCAAGATCAAGGCGCCGACGCAAATCACTTTCGGGCGCCACGACATGGTGACCTCGACCCGGTTCGTCGAGCCGTTCACCAGCGGGATCACGACCAGCGAACTGGTCATCTTCGAGATGTGCGCGCACGCCGCGATCTATGAGCGGGTGAGCGAGTTCAACGAGAAGACGCTCGAGTTCCTCAAGCGCCACGCCGCCTAGCGCGAGATGATTTCAGGTCGATCCAGAGCCGTCATCGCGAGGAGCGCGGCGACGAAGCGATCCAGGGAACGTGAGGCGCGCCCGGCGACTCTGGATCGCCGCGTCGGCCCACAGCCCGTCCGGAAGGACGGGCGTCTTGCGACGCCCTATGGGCCTCCTCGCGATGACGATTCCACTCGAACGCATCATGCGCTAGCGGTCTGGCGGCGCCGCCGCGGGATCCGCATCCGCCGGCGCTCCGCGGAAGAGGTCCACGATGGCGTGACCGGCGCGCCGGAGGCGTGGCTCGCAAACCCGCGCCAGGTTGCGATCGAACAGGTTCACCGCCGTATCGTAGAGCGCGAGGTCGAACTGGTTGGCCTCGACGAGCCTCCAATAGACCGCCTCGCCAAGTTCGGCGCGAGCGATGTCGAGCGCGGCTCTCTCGCTCAGCGCGTCTTCCGTTGAAGCATTCTCGCGAACCGGGCGCATCCTCAGCGCGGGAAAGGTTCGCCCATAGCAAGCCTCGAAGCCTCGGCAGGATTCCTCGAACCGCCGGACGAGGCCGAAAAAGGGAAGCGAGCGCA
>DATNBG010000134.1:0-2429 GCA_035572075.1 Roseiarcus sp.
GGGTTCGGCGTAAGGCGCGCAGCGTGAGCTGGTCCGTGCCGGGGGCGCGGCCGAGGCCGAGGTCGATGCGGCCGGGAAAGAGCCGCGCCAGCGTTCCGAACTGCTCGGCGATGACATAAGGCGCATGGTTCGGCAGCATGACGCCTCCCGCCCCGACGCGGATGGTCGCCGTCCCTTGGGCGAGATGAGCCAGCACGATCGAGGTCGCGGCGCTGGCGATGCCGGCCATGTTGTGATGCTCGGCGACCCAGATGCGCGAAAAGCCCCATTGCTCGGCATGGGCGGCGAGGTCGCGAGCGTTCATCAGCGCGCCGCGGGCGTCGGTCTCCTGGGTGACGCGGACGAGCTCGAGGATGGAGAGAGGGGTCATGAGAGGCGTCGGTTGCGGCCGGACGCGCGCTCAGCCCTTCTTCAGCCGGACGATCACGTCGATCGCCGCGACGCGCATGCCTTCGGGAGCGGCAATCTCGAATTTCGGCAATAGGTCCTCGGGGATGTCGGACAGTTCTTCCGTATCCTCGCGATAGAAATGGTAGTGCGGCCCGGTCTTGGTGTCGTACCAGAGCTTGGCGTCGTAGATCGCGATCTCCCTGAGCAGGCCGCAGCGGGAAAACTCGTTGAGCGTATTGTAGATCGTGCCGAGCGTCGGCGCGAACTGGATCGAGCGCGTCTCATGGTAGATCATCTCGGCGGTGAAGTGCCGGTTTCCCCCGCTGAAGATCGCGCGCGCAAGATCGAGCCTCTGGCGGGTTGGACGCACGCCAGCGGATGCGAGCTTCTTGAGCAGCACGCCGTAGCAGACATCGGGATTCGGTGCGCTCTTCGTTTCCATGGGCCATCGCATGCCGCCGGCGAACGGCGCCCGCCGGCGAATTCCTGAACCTGAACCTGCCTATGTAATCCGGCTCGGGCGGGTCCGCAACTTCAACCTCAGCCGCTCGCTGGCCGAGGGCGCCGATATCGCATAGAGTTCATCCGGACCGGCCAGACAGGGGCTTCCTCATGACGATTGCGGGCGGATGTCTGTGTCGCGCGGTGCGCTACGAGATCAGGGCGGAGGCGCCGCTCGGCGCGCGCTATTGCTGGTGCCGGGTGTGCCAGTATCTCGGCGCCGGAACAGGCGCGGTGAGCGCCGCTTTCCGCGCCGAGGACGTGACCGTCTCCGGCCCGCTCACCGCCTTCGTGATACAGGCCGACAGCGGCGTGACCATGCGCCGCCGCTTCTGTTCCCAATGCGGCACGCCGGTGTTCAGCGAGGCCGAACAGCGGCCGACCATGATCTTCGTGCGCGCGGGAACGCTCGACGATCCCAATCTGGCGGCGCCCACGGCGACCATCTGGACCAAGTCCGCGCCGGCCTGGGCGTGCTTCGACCCCGGCCTGCCGAAGATCGAAGGGCAGCCCCCGCCTCTCAAGGCGTGAGCCAGGCGCGCTTCTCGGCAGGGCCACAACGATGCTGTTCATGGTGATCGAGCGTTTCCACGACAATGACATGGTCCCGGTCTACCGGCGCCTGCGCGAGAGCGGCCGGTCCCTGCCGGAGGGGCTCGAATATGTCGCGAGCTGGGTCGAGGCCAATTTTTCCCGCTGCTTCCAGCTTATGCGCTGCGACGATCTGACGCTCCTCCAGGCCTGGATCCTTGAATGGCGGGGCGCAGGCGTGACATTCGAGATCGCCCCTGTGGTCACGAGCGCCGAGGCGCGGGCGGCCGTCGAGCCCTACCTTGACGAAAGGCGAGACGTCTAGCGGTAGGGAGCCATCCGGTCGAGCAGATGGTCTCGCCAAACGTACTGGTGAAGGAGCGCGGCCCCGGCGTGGAGAAGCGCGAGCACGACGGTCAAATTGGCCGCGAGCCCGTGCCATTCATTGAGGCTGTGCCGGGTTGCGGCGTCGCCCGCGCCAAACCTGGGGAAGGACCACAGGCCGAACACATTGAAGCCGCGATATGACGCGTCGACGAGGCCCAGCACGACCACCACGCCGAGGAGAATGTACAGCGCGTAGTGCGTCACAACTGCAATCGCATGGAGGACGCCTGTGTCGGCCGGCGGCAGGACGCGTCCAAAATGCGCTCGCCAGGCAATCCGCGTCAGCAGGACAAGGGCCGTCGCGAGACCGAGAACCACGTGGACGGACCATAAACTCGTGCGAAGCGGGCCGCGCGGCGCAAGGTCGGCGGTCTGGCCCAAGACCCAAAGCGCAGCGATGAGCCCGACGGTTATCCAGTGCAGCAGGATTGTCGTTGGGTCGTACTGTCGGTCGGTTGAATTGCGCGTCCGGTCCACGTCATCCTCGTCTCAAAGACGGAATCGTTGGGAACGATAAAGACCGCGACCCTTGACGGGTCATTGACCTGGATCAAAGCGCCCGCTGCCTGCTCGCGACATTTCTCGGGACCGCTGCCCTGGTCCTCGGCGCGGGCGCTCGA
>DATNBG010000135.1:0-5643 GCA_035572075.1 Roseiarcus sp.
TTCTACGCCAACGGCAAAACCTATCCGGCCGATCTTGCGCGCCAAGTCGACGCCGCAATCGCCGAGGTTGGCCGCCAGACGGGGCGCGCATTCGGGGACTCTGGCAATCCGCTGCTCGTTTCGGTGCGGTCGGGGGCGCGCGCCTCGATGCCTGGCATGATGGACACGGTGCTCAACCTCGGCCTCAGCGACGACTCGGTCGAAACGCTGGCAAAAACGTCGAACGACGCGCGTTTCGCCTACGATTCCTATCGCCGCTTCATTCAGATGTACTCCAACGTCGTGCTCGACGTGGACGTCCACAATTTCGAGGACATCCTCGAGCAGTACAAGGATGGCCGAGGCTACGCGCTCGACACCGACCTCAGCGCCGAAGACTGGCGCTTAATCATTGGCGATTACAAAGCCAGGGTGATCGAGGAGACCGGCAAGCCATTTCCTCAGGCTCCGCGCGATCAGCTGTGGGGCGCGATCGGCGCCGTGTTCTCGTCCTGGATGAACCAACGCGCCATCACCTATCGGCGCCTCAACGCCATTCCGGCCGAATGGGGCACCGCGGTCAACGTGCAGGCGATGGTGTTCGGCAATATGGGGGAGACGTCGGCGACCGGCGTCGCATTCACCCGCAATCCCTCTACCGGCGCCAAGGAACTCTACGGCGAATTCCTCGTCAACGCCCAGGGCGAGGACGTGGTGGCCGGCATTCGCACGCCCCAAGCCATCACCGAGGCCGCGCGACGAGCGGCCCATTCCGACCAGCCCTCGCTCGAACAGCTGATGCCTGAGGTTTTCAAGCAGTTCATCGCGACGACCAGGCTTCTCGAAAAGCATTACAAGGACATGCAGGACCTCGAGTTCACCGTCGAGCGCGGCAAGCTGTGGATGCTGCAGACCCGCAACGGCAAGCGCACGGCGAAGGCGGCGCTCAAGATCGCGGTCGACATGGCGAGCGAAGGGCTCATTTCGCGCGAGGACGCCGTCGCGCGCATCGAGCCAGGCGCGCTCGATCAGCTTTTGCACCCCACCATCGACCCCAAGGCCAAGCCCGCGCCGATCGCCAAGGGCCTGCCGGCTTCGCCAGGCGCGGCGAGCGGCGAGATCGTCTTCTCCGCCGACGAGGCGCAGGCCCTGCGCCAGGCCGGACGAAAGTCGATCCTGGTCCGGGTCGAGACGTCGCCTGAGGACATTCACGGCATGCACGCCGCCGAGGGGGTCCTGACGACGCGCGGCGGCATGACCTCGCACGCCGCGGTGGTGGCGCGCGGCATGGGCAAGCCCTGCGTGTGCGGGGTCAGCGCGATCCGCATCGACTATGGCGCACAAACCATGACCGCGGGCGCAGCGGCCTTGAAGAAGGGCGACATCCTCACCATCGACGGCGGCTCGGGCGAAGTGATGGCGGGCGCGGCGCCTATGGTGAAGCCCGAGATGACCGGCGATTTCGCCACCCTGATGAGCTGGGCGGACGGGTTCAGACGCATGAAGGTGCGCGCCAACGCCGAGACCGCGACCGATGCGCGCGCCGCCCGCGCCTTCGGCGCCGAGGGGATCGGCCTCTGCCGCACCGAACACATGTTCTTCGAGGGCGAGCGGATCGTGGCGGTGCGCGAAATGATCCTCGCCGAGGACGAACAGGGACGCCGGGCCGCGCTCGCCAAGCTGCTTCCGATGCAGCGCAAGGACTTCGCCGAACTGTTCGAGATCATGACCGGGCTCCCGGTCACCATCCGCCTGCTCGACCCGCCGCTGCATGAGTTCCTGCCGAAGACGGACGCGGAGATCGACGAGGTCGCGAAAGCGATGAAGGTGAGCGCGGACAAATTGCGCGCGCGCGCGGCCGAATTGCACGAGATGAACCCCATGCTCGGCTTCCGCGGCGTACGCCTCGCCGTCCGCTATCCCGAGATCGCGGAAATGCAGGCGCGCGCGATCTTCGAGGGCGCGGTCCAGGCGGGACGCAAGACGGGCAAGCCGGTGACGGTCGAGATCATGATTCCGCTCGCGATGGGGCGGCCAGAACTGGACCTCATCAAGCCGATCATCGTGGCCGAGGGCGAGGCCGTCGCCAGGGAGACGGCGGTGAAGGTGCCCTATTCCGTCGGTACGATGATCGAACTGCCGCGCGCCGCGCTGCGCGCGGGCGAGATCGCCGAGACCGCCGAGTTCTTCTCCTTCGGCACCAACGACCTCACGCAAACGACACTCGGGCTGTCGCGCGACGACGCCGCGTCGTTCCTCGGCTTCTACACCACCAAGGGCCTGCTGAAGGCCGATCCGTTCGTGACCCTGGACACGGAGGGCGTCGGAGAGCTCATCACCCTGGCCGCCGAGCGCGGGCGGGCGAAAAGGCGCGATCTCAAGCTCGGCGTTTGCGGCGAGCACGGCGGCGATCCGGCCTCGATCGCCTTCTGCGAGCATGCGCGGCTCGACTACGTGTCGTGCTCCCCCTACCGCATCCCGATCGCCCGCCTCGCGGCCGCCCAAGCGGCGCTGGGAAGGAAGGGGCCGAGCACCGCGTGAGGGCCGCGATTAAGACATCGAACGCGCGGGCGACTCTGGTTCGAACTGCGCCGCTGTCGCGATGAGCAGCTGGACGATGCGGGCGTTCGCGCGCTCGATTTTCAAGAGCGCGCAAACCGGGTTTCTTAGCCGGATGTTGGGCGACGTCGCCGACAGTTCGCGCCATCGCGCGTCGAGAATCTCTTTGAGCAGGCCGATCTCCGAGTCGCGGTCGATGAGGAGGATGAGGCGCTCGAGCGGCGCGGCGTCGAGCAGCGTCTGAAGCTCGAAGGCGCAGCCCTCGTGCTCTTTCGAGAAGCTGCGCAGGTCCATGACGACAAGATCGGTCTCCGTCATGAGCCGCCTGACAGCGCTACGCCACACGTCGCCGGCGCAGAAGAGTTCGGCCACCCGGAAGCGGCCGTCCGGGTCGCGCCGCTCATCGAGCTGCGCCAGCCGATCTGCGAGCTCGCTCTCGTCGTGGACGAAAAGCTTGCGCAGCCTCCCCTGGACAAAAGCGAACAGTTTGCCCGGGTCGATCGTGCGCGACGCGAGATCGGACGCCGCGATCAACCGTATCGGCCCGAGGTAGCGCCAGCGCGAAGCGATGAGGTCGAAGAGCCGACTCGAGCGGCGGTCGAATCCAAAGACCCGCAGCAAAAGGAGGCGCGCGGGCCGGGTCGTGAGGCGGGGGGCGAGAAGACGGAATCCCACCGAAGTCGTCAGCTTGTACGCGGCAAACGGGCCCAGTCCGGCAATTCCCCAACGAGGGCTTTCCGAGGCTATCTCCGAGCAGACAAGGAGGCTTTGTATGAGCCAGATCGAATCGACCACGAGCGACTGGCCGCTCGCGCGACGGGCGTCGTAGGCGCGGGCCAGCGCCCGGACGGCAGCCCAGCCGACGGGCGCGGCGACAACGACGCCCGCGACGACGACAGCCGCGATTGCCGCCAACGCTCCGACGCCGATCGCAGCAGCGACCCATGCCACAGCGCGAAGTCCCGGCGTTGTCGCAAGCAGGGCTAACGCCAGCGAGCTCCCGACCGCCAGCAGCACGGTGAAGACCAGGATGACCGGCCCGACGGCGCGCACCCTTCGGTTGGCGAACAGCAGGAGATAAGCGCTGGGCGCGGCCGTGATCGCCCAAAATAGAACCGGGTTGAGGAAAGCGGGAAACTCGACGCCCGCGATGGCGCTCGCCTCCGAACGCGATCCTGACGCCACCCAAACGCAAAGCAGGCCGAGGGCGGCCGCATATGCGACGATGACGATGAGCTGGCGCCCGCGGTCGCCCGACCAAAGAATGTTGAGCGTGAGGACCGTGGGCCATGCGTAGGCCCAAACGGCGACGATCGTGCGAATGGGAAAAAACTCGGTTCCCGAAAAGCCAAATACAAGGAGAGTCGCGACGATGCCGAAGGCGAGGCCGCCCGCGAGATAGACGGCGGCGGCCGCCAGGCTTGGGTCTCCCGACGTGGCGCCGGCCCCGGTTTTTTTCTCGAGGCTCTCCACGAGATAAGTGAGCGGCGCGGGCGGCGCGCGGCGGTCGGTCTTATCGGTTACGACCGGCGGCGCCTTGGCCGGCGCAGCGCGCATCTCGCGCTCGATCGCGCGTCGATAGACATGCAGGATCGCTAACGCGAGAACAAGCGCGAGTGGACCTGCGACCGCAAAAACCAGCAAAACCTGGCCTTGCACATCGACCTCCCAAATGCGTCCAGCGCCAGCCGAAAAACGCAGCCTATTCTTTTCTTCCAACCATCGATGCAGGCAAACTGGCCAACAGAGTCAAGGCGCGCCGGAAAGGCGGCCGCCATCGGGTGGCCTAAGCATCCGGCCGGTGTTGTCGAGCATGGCGTTAGGTGCGGCAATCATTGTTCGGGGACGCCGGCCTTGCGCAGGCCTTCGAAAATGGGTTCGAGCTGGGCCAGGTACGTCGGGTTATCGCTCATTGCCGTCAAGAGCGCGCCGGCGCGGGAAATGGTGTAGCTCGGGTTGGGTGCGAGGCCGGCCTTGACGGCTGAATGCGCCTCGTCCAGTCGACCAAGCTGCGCGAGAGCCGCGCCCAGCGCAAAATGTGAGTGCGGATAATTTCGGTTGGCCTCAATCGACCGCCTCAACCACGCGGCGGCCTCCTCCCACATGCCAAGTTGGAGTTTCGCGGCGCCCGCGAAATACATCCAGGTATAAGCCATCGTATCGCGCGGACTGAGGCGCAGCGCCTCCCCGATGTGAGCCTCGGTTTCTTCTGCGCGACCGACAAGAGAACTCGCAATTCCGATGGCGTAGTGAGCGTGGGCGAGATTTCGATCGATCTCCAGCGCATGTTCGCATTCCGCGATGCCCTCCGCAGCGCGGCTCGTGAAAATGTCGACAAGCCCCAAGACCAAATGGCCATGCGCATGGTCCGGAACCGAAGATAAGGCTTTGGTCAACTTCACTTCCGCCGCCGCGAAAGCCGCCAAAGGATTGCTCGCAAAGGACAATGCGCCCTCAAGCTCGTCGACGCGGGCCGATCCAACGAGCGCATCGACATTGTCGGGATCGGCGGCGAGCGCGCGATCGAAGAAGCTGCGCGCTCGCGCAATATTGGCGGGGGTCCAACCCTTGTTGAACCAAGCCAAGCCCTGAAAATACAGGTCCATCGAGTCGGGGGTCGGGGCCTGTTCCGCGCGGCGCGCCTCGGCAGCGATGAGCTGGGCGTTCAGCGCGCCTGCCAGACGCGCTACGATTTCGTCCTGCATGTCGAAGAGATCGGCGAGCGGCTTGTCGAACCGCTCGGCCCAGAGATGATTGCCGGTCTCGGCGTCGATGAGCTGCACGTTGATGCGCATGCGGTTTCCGCCGCGCTGAACGCTGCCTTCGAGGACATACCTTATGTTCAACTCGCTCTCGATCGTCTTCACGTCGAGCCGCTTGCCCCTGTAAGTGAAGGCCGTATTGCGGGCGATCACGAGGGCCCCACGTATCCGCGAGAGATCGGTGGTGAGGCTCTCGGTGACGCCATCGACGAAATGTTCGTGCTCGGCGTCGCCGCCGATGTTGGCGAACGGCAGGACGACGATGGAAAGGCGCGGCGGCTCGCGCTTCTCGACGGGCGCGACGCTCGACGCGGGCGCCGTGACCGCTGAGCCGGGACCTAGC
>DATNBG010000136.1:0-2098 GCA_035572075.1 Roseiarcus sp.
AGCAGCGCCTTCTTCGGGTCGCCGACCATGAATTCCCGCATCTTGGGGCCAACCGCATTCATGAGATCGCGAATGAATTTGTCCTGAATCTTGAAGCTCCGTTCAGGCGCGATGCCGATGGTCGAGACCCGGAACAGGGCCCCATCGGGAATCCATCCCCTCAGCCCGTATCCGAGCTTCAGCGCCTGGCGGGCCCAATTGCTGTCTGAATTGTCGTAGCCGATCCGCATCCAGTAGGTGATCGGCTCGATCCGCTCCTCGCGCTGGGCCACCAGTCTCGTCACCTTGAGCGGCGGCGCCGAGGGCGAATAATCGAGCTTGAACGAGCTCGTCCGCGAGACGCGGAAGCCCTGCGCCGTGTAGCAGACTTCGGGATGATGCAATTGCAGGCGGTCGCTCTGGCTCTCGCCATAGGCGACCATCAGCATCACCACGTTCCCGTCGGGATCGACAAAGCCGCGCGAGGCCTCCTGATTGTAGATCTCTCTCTCGAGCGAGTCGGGCGGCGCCGGCGCGACGACGTTGAGCCCCTCGACCGGCTTCCAGTCGCCGAACTGGGTCGGAAGATGCTTGTCGATATCGAACACTTCGTGGGTGCGCGCCATCAGCTTGTGCGGCGTGATCGCGACCGCGAGCGCCATTGCGCCCAGCATCGCCACGCAGGCCAAAAGGATATGGGTCGTACGCGCCATGACGAGGCTCCGGCCCGCGCGAACCCACGCGCGGCGCATGTGAACATAGGCGCTCCCCTCGCGCCGCGCAACGCCGCGGGGAGAGGAGCGCCGGCGAGGGGGCTTGCCGCACAAGCGGAATTGGGGTCGAAGAGGACCTTCCTGCCGATCTCAATTAAAGGTTAAGGCCAAAAGATGACCAGCGAGGACATTCTCGAGCGCCTGGGTTTCACCGCGGCGGAGCTTCGCGGCGGCTCGCTCCCCGTCCGCTCGCCGATCGACGGCGCCGAGATCGCGCGGGTGAAAGAGACGCCAGTCGCCGACATGCCGGCGATCCTTGAACAGGCCCACACCGCCTTTCTCGCCTGGCGCGAGATTCCGCCGCCCAGGCGCGGCGAGCTTGTGCGCCTGTGGGGCGAGGAATTGCGCGCCGCCAAAGAAGCCCTGGGCGCGCTGGTCACGCTCGAAGTCGGCAAGATCGTCTCCGAAGGCCTCGGCGAAGTGCAGGAGATGATCGACATCTGCGATTTCGCCGTCGGCCTCTCGCGGCAGTTGCACGGGCTCGCCATCGCCTCCGAGCGCCCCGGCCATCGCATGAACGAGACCTGGCGCCCGATGGGGCCGTGCGCGATCATCTCCGCCTTCAATTTCCCGGTCGCAGTCTTCTCCTGGAACGCGGCGCTGGCGCTCACGTGCGGCGATCCGGTGATCTGGAAGCCGTCGGAGAAGACGCCGCTCTCGGCGCTGGCGACCATGAAGATCATGCGCCGCGCCATCGAACGCTTCGGCCCCGACGCGCCCGAAGGTCTGGCGCAACTGGTCATCGGCGGTCCGGCGATTGGCGAGGCCCTGGTCGCCTCGAAGAGCGTCCCGATCGTCTCGGCGACCGGCTCGACCCGCATGGGCTCGGCCGTCGCGCCCAAGGTCGCGGCTCGGTTCGGCCGCGCGATCCTCGAGCTCGGCGGCAACAACGCGATGATCGTCGCCCCCTCCGCCGATCTCGACATGGCGGTCCGGGCGATCGTCTTTTCCGCCGTCGGCACCGCGGGGCAGCGCTGCACCTCGCTCAGGCGCCTCATCGTCCATCGCTCGATCCGCGCCGACCTCACCCACCGCCTCGTCAAGGCTTATGCGAGTCTCCCGATCGGCGATCCGCGCAACGAGGGAACGCTGGTCGGCCCGCTGATCGACCACGCCGCGCGCGAAAAGATGCAGGCGGCGCTCAAGCGAGCGGAAGCGGAGGGCGGCAGGGTTCACGGCGGGGGAACGGTCGTCGAAGGCGTTCCGAACGGCGGCGCCTATGTCGAGCCGGCGATTGTCGAAATGCCGGGCCAGTCGGGAATCGTTCGCGAGGAGACCTTCGCGCCGATCCTCTACACGCTCGGCTACGATGCGCTCGACGAAGCGATCGCGATCCACAACGACGT
>DATNBG010000137.1:0-6165 GCA_035572075.1 Roseiarcus sp.
TCGCCTCGTGGTCCTGGGCGACAGCCTCACCGCCGGATTTGGCCTTGCGCCCGGCAAGGCTTTTCCCGACCGCCTCGAGGCGGCGCTGCGCGCCAAGGGCTTCGACGTCAAGGTCATCAACGCCGGCGTTTCCGGCGACACCGCGGCCGACGGCCTTGCGCGCTATGAGTGGGCGGTCCCGCCCGGCGCGGACGCGCTCCTTGTCGAGCTTGGCGCCAACGACATGCTGCGCGGGCAGAAGCCGGAGGCGACGAAAGCGGCGCTTGCGGCGATTCTGGACAAGGCGCGGGCCGCCCATCTGCCGACCCTTCTCGCCGGCGTGCGGGCCGCTCCCAATCTCGGGCCCGAATACGATCGCGCCTTCGACGCCATCTATCCGGCGCTGGCGAAGGCTTACGACGTCCCGCTCTATCCGTTCTTCCTCGACGGCGTCGCGGGCGATCCCAAGCTCAACCAGGCGGACGGATTGCACCCGAACGCGGAAGGGGTCGAGGTGATCGTCCAGCGAATCCTTCCGGCGGTGGAGGGGCTTTTAAAGAAGGCAAGTCGGTAGCGTCCCTTTGGGGATCTCCGGGCTGGCTCGGTGAACAGCTCAAAATTGAGGGCGCGGCCTCTTAACGGTGCGTCAACCAAGTCGCTCTAACAAATTGGTAAGCACGTTTTCCCGCTCGATCGCGAAGGTCGCGCCTCGCCTGGAGCCGCCGTCATGAGACCAGTCTGGGAGAAGTTGTTCGGCAGCGGTCCGGAGCGCGCGCCCATTGCCCAAGACGCCGCCGCGTTTCATGGCGCGGCGGGAGGAAGCGGCGAAGACGCCACGCCCAATTCCGAGAGAGTGGCGCGCACCTTCGATTCCATTGGCGGGCGAAACGAAACCTTGCGCGCGCAGTTGGCCTCAATCGAATTTTCGTTCCAAAACATCGAGGCGATCCGAGCGCAGTTTCACGAAACCCTGCCGTCGATCGACCACACGCTCACCGAGATCGAACGCACGAAAGTCGCCCATCTCGAGGCCGAACGGAAACTGGAGGACTTAACCGCGGCGCACGAGGTTCTGGACAAGGATCGCGCCGACCTCACGATTGAACGCGACCAGCTGGCGGCCGCGCGGAACGAGCTGTCGGCCCGGGTCGCCGACCTCGAGCGCGCGGCGATGGAGGCTGAGGCCGCTTCTTCCGAGGCGCACGCCGCGCTTGAAGAGCGAAGCGAGAAACTCGAACAGACGGAGCGCCAGCTTGAGGACATGCGGCGGGGGTTGCACGCGGCCAATGAGCAGCTTCCGGCGATTCGCGCGGAATTTGCGGCCAAGGAGAATCGCCTCAAGGAGGTCGACCGGCAGCGCGCGGCGCTGAATGACCATTGCAATTTGCTGAGCGAGGAGAACGCCGCCCTGCGGGCCAGGTCGGAAGAGTTCGTCGTCAACGCCTCAAAGCTCAACCGGGAATTGACGCAGCTAAAAAACGAACGCGACGAACTGAGACGGCTGCTCGAGGAAGTGGAGGCCGCCCTGGGACAGGAAACGGCCGCGCACGCGATGCTGAAGGCGGTTCACTTCGACGCCATCGAGGCGCAGCGGCTCAACGAGGCCAGCCTTGAGGAAAAACTCGCCGCCACCTCGACGCGGCTGGAGGGCGCCCAGCGGCTTCTGAGCGAGGCGCGCGCCGAAATGCATGAACAGGATGCGGTCATCCGGGAGTCCGAACAGCGTGTTCTGGATCAGTCGATCGCCGCGAAATCGCTCGAAACCAAGGTTGAAGAGCTCGAGCGAGAGCTCGCCTCGGCCCGCGCCGTTCATATGGAGGCGGAGGCCGCGCGCGCCGCCGCCGTGGAGAGGTCCGAGACGCTTGGCCGGTCGATGAAGGACCAGGAGATCGCGCTCCGCAGCGCCAACGAGACGATCGCGACGCTCGAAGCCAGGCTCGAGGAAGAGAAGAGATCGGCGCTCGGCGAACGCGCAATTGTTGAAGAGAGGATCGCCAGGCTCACCAAGCAGTTCGAGGCCGAGGCCGCGGCGCGCTCATTCGCGGAAGGCGCCCTCCACACCGCCCGCCAGGAGCGCAGCGCGCGCCTCAAGGGAGGCGGTTCCTTGCCCGGCGAAGAGCTTTCGGCGACCGCGGAACCGGGCCCGACCAAGATCGCGCGGCTGAGACGCTAGAGCGCGCTGCGAAAAAGTGGAAGCCGTTTTTTTTGCGAAAAGCCGCGCGAAGCCAAGGAATCGAGAGCTTGCGGCCGCTCGCCGGCTTGCCTACCAAGGCGCTTCGCATCCGGCCACGCGCCGGCCGTATTCGAGAAGCGCATGTCCCCCGCCCGCCACATCCTCACGCTGTCGTGCGTCAACCGGCCCGGCATCGTCGCCAAAGTCTCGGCCGCCCTGTTCGGCGGCGGGTTTAACATTCTCGACGCCCAGCAGTTCGACGATGTCGAGACCGGCGACTTCTTCATGCGGGTCGTGTTCAACGCCGCCGCGGCGCAAGCGGACATCGAGCGCCTGCGCGGGACCTTCGAGGCGATCGGCGCCGATTTCGCGATGGCCTGGTCGATGCGCCCCGCCGACCGGCTGAAGCGGGTGGTTCTCATGGTCTCGCGGTTCGACCATTGCCTGGTCGATCTCCTCTACCGCTGGCGCAGCGGCGAACTCAGGATGGCGCCGGTCGCGATCATCGCCAATCATCCGCGCGAACTTTACGCCCATATCGACTTCGGCGACATTCCCTTTCACTGCCTGCCGGTCACGAGAGAAACCAGGATGGAGCAGGAAGCCGAGGCCTGGAAGGTCATCAGGTCGGCAAGCGCGGATCTCGTCGTTCTCGCGCGCTACATGCAGATCCTGTCGGACGGCTTCGCCGCCAAGCTCGCCGGGCGCTGCGTCAACATCCATCATTCGTTCCTGCCCGGCTTCAAGGGCGCCAGGCCCTATCACCAGGCGCACAAGCGCGGCGTCAAGCTGATCGGGGCGACCGCCCATTTCGTCACCTCCGATCTCGACGAGGGCCCGATCATCGGCCAGGACGTCGAGCGGATCAGCCACCGCGACACCCCCGAGGACCTCGTCCGCAAGGGGCGCGACATCGAGCGCCGCGTGCTCGCCCGCGCCGTCGCCAACGTGCTCGACGACCGGGTGCTGCTGAACCACGGCAAGACGGTGGTGTTCGAGGGGTAGGTAACTTCCGACCCCCTGTAAGCGTAAAACCCGTGCCGGGAGCGACGATCGCTCCTATATGAGGGCTGCTCCGAAGGAGGATGTCATGAAACAGGACCGCTTCCCCGTCACCCACACCGACGCCGAATGGCGCGCCATCCTGACGCCCGAGCAATACGACATCATGCGCGGTCATAGCACCGAGCCGCCGGGCAGCTGCGCGCTCCTGCACGAGAAGCGCCCCGGCGTCTTCGCCTGCGCCGGCTGCGGGCAGCCCCTGTTTGAAGGCGGAACCAAGTTCGAAAGCGGAACCGGGTGGCCGAGCTTCAACACGCCGATCGAGGGCGCCGTCGAAACCAGCGTCGACCGCGCCTTCGGCATGACGCGCACCGAAGTCCATTGCGCCCGCTGCGGCTCGCATCTGGGCCACGTCTTCCCGGACGGGCCGCCGCCGACCGGCCTGCGCTATTGCATCAACGGCGTCGCGACCAACTTCACCCCGGCTGCCGGACATTGACGGAGCCCACGCGCCGGCCGGACCGTCCGCCCGCGACGGGCGGCCGGGTCGGGGCGCTGATCGTCAATCTCGGCACCCCGGAGGCGACCGACTATTGGTCGATCCGCCGTTACCTCAAGGAATTCCTGTCCGACCGCCGGGTCATCGAGACGCCGCGGCTCCTGTGGGCGCCCATCCTCCAGGTCATTCTCGCGCGGCGTCCGCGAATCAAGGGGCGCGACTATGACGCGATCTGGAACCGGGAGCTTGACGAGAGCCCGTTAAAGACGATTACCCGGTCGCAGAGCGAAAAGCTCGCGCTCGCTCTCAGCGATCTCGACAGGGAGGTCGTGGTCGACTGGGCGATGCGCTACGGCGCCCCGCCGATCCGCGAGCGCCTCGCGGCGCTTCAGGCCCAAGGCTGCGACCGCATTCTCGTCATACCGCTTTATCCGCAATATTGCGCCGCCTCGACCGCGACGGTCGCCGACAAGGCGTTCGAGGCGCTGGCCTCCATGCGCTGGCAGCCGGCGGTCCGGATCGCCGCGCCCTATTACGACGATCCGGTTTACATCGGCGCGCTCGCCCGCTCCGTCCGCGCGGGCCTCGGCCGTCTCGACTTCGAGCCCGAAGTCGTGCTCGCCTCCTTCCACGGCATTCCGCAGGCTTATGCGGACAAGGGCGACCCTTACGCCCGCCATTGCGCCGAGACGACGCGGCTCTTGCGGCGCGAATTGGGATGGGACGAGAAACGCCTGCCGATGAGCTTCCAGTCGCGCTTCGGCCGGGGCGAGTGGCTGAAGCCCTATACCGCCGAGACGGTGCGCGAGCTCGCCTCCCGCGGCTTGAGGCGCCTCGCGGTCGTCACCCCCGGTTTCGCCGCCGACTGCCTCGAGACCCTGGAGGAGATCGGGGTCGAGAACGCCGGCTATTTCCACGCCGCGGGCGGCGAGCGCTTCGCCGCGATCCCGTGCCTCAATGATTCGCCCGACGGCATGGCGGTGATCGAGGCGGTCGCCCGCCGCGAGCTTAGAGGCTGGGCGGAATAGGCGCCGTCCCGGAGAATGCTGAACGCCCGGCGCCTTGGCGAAGCAGGCGGCTCGGAGTTATAAATGACCAACTGGATGGTCATGAGGACATCATGGACGAGGTCACTGTCGCCGAGGCGAAAGCGCATTTGAGCGAACTCATCGAACGCGCGGCGCGCGGCGAGCCGGTTCGGATCACGCGGCGCGGAAAGCTCGTCGCGCGGCTGACCGGCGTCGAGCATGAATTCAAGCCCATCGATCTCGGCGCGTTGCGCGCCTTGACGGTCTCCCAGCCCGCACAGCCGGAGCCCGCGCGAAGCTGGCTCAGAACCGCGCGGGACGAAGAGCGCTACTGATGCTCTACGTCGACACTTCGGTCATCGTCAGCGCCTTGACGAACGAAGCCGACACTGTCCTCTCTCAGACGTGGCTCGCCAGACAGGAAGCGTCCGAACTGACGGTCAGCGACTGGACGGCGACGGAGTTCGCTTCCGCGCTGTCGATGAAACTGCGGACGGGCGGCCTCGGCGCGGGTCATCGCGCCGCCGCCCTTTCTGCCTTCACTCGGCTTTGCGCCGAGAGCCTTCGGACCCTTCCGGTGACGCGGGAGGACTTTCGCGCAGCGGCGCGCTTCGCTGATCGGTCCGAGCTCAATCTTCGCGCAGGCGATGCTCTCCATCTCGCGATCTGCGCCAATCATGGCGGGTCGCTTTGCACGCTCGACCGGCGCCTCGCGGAGGCCGCGCCGCGGGTCGGCGTGCCGTTGCGCGAAGTTGCGTGATCCGAATAGTCTGGCCCCCTTGGGCGCGGATCGTCCTCCGGATCGCGGGTCAGACCACCTCGTCGGGGGCGAGCGCGCAGGCCGTGCGCGGATCGACCTCGATCTGCACGGTCGGATGAACGATCTTGAAGCGCTTCAAGAGGTCGCCGGCGAGATCGTGGAGGAAGGCGTCGCCCGGATGGCCGTCCGGCATCACCAGATGGCAGGTGAGCGCGGTCTCCGTCGTGCTCATCGGCCAGATATGCAGGTCGTGCACCGCGGCGACGCCGGGCCGGCCGGCGAGAAAGGTCCTGACCGCCGCAGGATCGATCGCCGCCGGCGCCGCGGCCATCGACATCTGAACCGAATCGCGCAACAGCCCCCATGTGCCCCAGACGATGACCGCGTTGATGGCGAGGCTGACCAGCGGATCGACGATGAGCCAGCCGGTGAGCAGGATAAGAAGCCCGGCGATGACCACGCCGACCGACACCAGCGCGTCCGAGGCCATGTGCAGGAAGGCGCCTTTGAGGTTGAGGTCGTCCTTGCGGCCCGAGGCGAACAGCCACGCGGTGGCCGCGTTGACGAGGATGCCGATCGCGGCGACCGCCATCATCGTCCCGCCCGCCACCGGCTCGGGCGATCCGAGGCGCCGGATCGCTTCCCACGAGAGCCCGCCGACCGTCACCAGGAGAAAGACGGCGTTGAACAAAGCGGCGAGGATCGACGAGCCGCGCATGCCGTA
>DATNBG010000138.1:0-5665 GCA_035572075.1 Roseiarcus sp.
AGGCCGACCACACCCGGCGGCCAGGTCTCTCCCGCCACCACGACCGCGGCGCCGCGTTCCTCGAGGCCGAGCGAGAGCAGCGCCTCCGCCTCGGCCTCCGCCAGCGCCTCGATCTCGATTTGCTGGCGCACCCGGTTCAGCCGGTCGAGCTCCGCCGCGATCGCGCGCGCCTGAATATCGTCGGTCGCTGTGAGAAGCTTAACGCCTAGCGCCGCATCGCCGATCCGCCCGCCGGCGTTGATGCGCGGGCCGATCACAAAGCCCAGGTGGTGCGGGCGCGGCGGTCCGCCGGCGCCGGCGACATCGAACAGCGCCGCGAGGCCCGGCCGGCGGCGCTCCCGCATGACCGCAAGGCCCTTGACGACAAAGGCGCGGTTGAGCCCGATCAGCGGCACAACGTCGGCGACGGTGGCGAGCGCCACGAGGTCGAGCGCCGCCATCAGGTCGGGCGCCTGGCGCCCGCTCCAGAAGCCGGCCTCGCGCAGAGCGCGATTGAGCGCCACCAGCGCCATGAACACGACGCCCGCCGCACTGAGGTAGCCGAGCCCGGACATGTCGTCCTCGCGGTTGGGATCGACGAGGGCCGCCGTCTGCGGCAGCGTCTCGGGCGCCTGATGGTGATCGAACACCACCACGTCGAGCCCGAGCCGGCTTGCGGCTTCGAACGGCTCGCGGCTGACCGCTCCGCAGTCGACGGTGACGACCAGCGTCGCTCCTTGCGCCGCGAAACGCTCTATCGCCTCGACGTTGGGACCATAGCCCTCGGTGACGCGGTCGGGGATGTGGACGATCGTCCGAAGCCCGCAGGCGTTCAGATATTCGCTCAAGATCGCGGCGCTCGAGGCCCCGTCCACGTCATAGTCGCCGAAGATCGCCACGCGTTCACGGGCCATGACGGCGCGGCTGAGACGCTCGGTCGCCGCCTCCATGTCGCGCATGCAAAACGGATCCGGCATCAGGTCGCGGAAGCTCGGCGCGAGATGGCGGTCGACCGCGTCCGGGGCGACGCCACGCCCGGCCAGCACGCGGGCGATCAGTTCGTCCTGTCCGCCGATTTGCGCGATGGCGAGCGCGCGCAATTCCCCTGCCCCATCGAGGCGCGGACGCCAGGGCCGGCCGAGCGCCGAGGCCTCAACGTCGAGGAAGTAGCCGGAGGACGTCAAGGCCCCGCCTTCAATGTGGCAATGCGGCGGCGAATCACTGGCCGCGACGCGAATCATGCCAGAAGGCAGGAGCGCGCAGAAGGACGCCGCGGCGCTCGGAGGCCCGTATCCTCAGGGCTTTTCGCGCGGCCCCCCGCTTCACCACCAGAGGCCGGGCGTCGCCAGCTCCACCAGGGCGCCGTCAGGGTCGCGCATATAGAGGCTCGTTCCGCCGCGCGGCCAGCGATATTCGCCCGCAATCGCCACGCCGCGTTCAGCGAGCCGCTCGCGCCAGGCGTCGAGATCCCCAGCGCCGATCGAGAACGCAAGATGCAGGCGCCCGCGCCCGTCATGCCCCGGGATCACGCCGCGAGCGTCGGCGACGTCCTCTTCGGTCGCGCCGGCCTGAAACACCAAAAGGACGCTGCGGCGCGCGATCTCCAAGGCGACGAGGCGGGGCGAATCGACGAGGGTCTTGAGTCGGAACAGGTCGCGATAGAACGCCGCGGTCAGCCGAAGGTCGCGCGCGTAGAGCGAGGTCTCGAGGAGCCCCTCGATCGTGAGCGCCCTCTCCTCTTCCGCCATCGCCGCCTCCGGACCGGCATTGTGGCGCGACGCGGGGGACAAGTCCAAACGGGCTCTTTAAGCAAGTTGTCTTTCACTTGAATCGTTGGCGCCCCGGCCCCCTCTTGTGGGGGCGGGCAGGGGTGGGGAGTCGCGCGGACTGGAGAGATTGTCGAACGCGCAGCTGTATGGTCGTTTCGTCTGACGGCGCGACCCCCTCCTTGGTCCTCCCCCGCAAGGGGGGAGGAGACGCGTCGGGACGGTCCGTGCGTAAACTCAAACGCATCGCGCGCTAGAACGCGAGGCGTCCCCCGACCACGGCCAGCGTGCCCGCCAGGATCGGACGCAGGACCCGGTCGGGGACGCGGGAGGCGAAATGGCTGGAAATGATAATGCCGGGGATCGAGCCTGCAAGCAGGGACACGAGCATGTGGACGTCGACCGATCCGAGCCACCAGTGCCCGGCGCCGGCGATCAGCGTCAGCGGCACGGCGTGCGCGATATCGGAACCGACGATGCGCACGATCGGCGATCTCGGATAGAGGGTCAGTAGAATCGTCGCCCCGATGGCGCCCGCGCCGACAGACGAGATCGTCACCAGCACGCCAAGAACCACGCCGAGGACGACCGTGAGAGCGCCGATTCTCCGCTCGCTCGCGCCGTCCATGAGACGCGCCAAACGGGTGAGCAGCGCCTTGCGAAAAGTCAGCGTGAGCGCGGTCATGATCAACGCTACTCCAAGCGTCGTGCTGATGATTCCGCCGCTCTGTTTGGATGTCGACCCCAGATGCGCGAGCAGGAGGAGCGAAAGGAGTGCAGCGGGTACGCTCCCATAGGCGAGGCGCCGTGTGATGCGCCAATCGACCGACCGGTGACAGGCGTGCACCGTGGCCCCGCCGATCTTGGTCACGCCGGCGTAAAGCAGGTCCGTGCCGACGGCGGTCGCCGGGTGGACTCCGAAGACCAGCACCAGAAGCGGCGTCATCAGGGAGCCGCCGCCCACTCCGGTGAACCCGACCAGCAGCCCGACTATGAGCCCGGAAACGGCGAAGACCGGATCGATGGCATGCAGCATGCGGAATCCTGCTCAATCGCCAACGCTATAATGTTTATTAAGTTACTAGACTTTGCGGTTCACGTCAATTGCTGTGGCATGAGCGGCGTGACGTCCTCGGCGTTCCCGAAGAGCGAGATAGGCGCCGCAAGCGACAACCAGCGCCGCTCCGACCAGAGTGGAGACGGCCGGCCAGTCGCCGAAAATGAGCACGCCGGAGACGATCATCCAGATGAGCTGGGTGTAGGTGAACGGGGTCAAGGCCGGCGCCGGAGCAAATCGATGCGCGACGATCAGCATTCCGTGGCTGGCGGCCGCGAAAACGCCCATAGCCGCCATGACCAGCCAATCGATTGCCGAGTGCGGTTGCCGCCAGACCCACGGCAACATTGGAGTTAGGAGAACGAGGCCGGCGATTTGCGTCCAGGCGAGCGTGGTCTGTGGAGCGTCCGCGCCGGCGAGTTTCCGCGTCGCCAGCACATATGCGGAATTGCAAACGACGCCCGCGATCGCGACAAGGACGATCGGCTGAAACGCCGCCGTCCCCGGGCGCGTTGCGATCAGCACGCCAAGAAACCCGAGCGCGATTGCGATCATGCGCTCGACGCCCACTCTCTCGCCCAGCACAGGCCCCGCAAGAAGAGCCACGAAGACCGGAGTGAGAAATGAGATTGTCGCGGTCTCCGACAACTGAAGCTCGCGCACCGCGAACACGTTCGCGGTCGTCGCACAGAACAGCAAGACCGAGCGCAACAGCTGCAGTCGAGGGCGCCTCGAACGGAGAATGGCCGGCCGCGACAGAGGTCGTGACGCGATGAGGGCGATCAGCGTCGCCCCGACGTAACGCGCCCATACGATCTGCGCGATCGGCAAAGACGCGCTCAGCCATTTGGCGCAGGTGTCCTGTCCGGTGAAGCAGATCATGGTGGCGCACATAAGCGCGATGGCGAGAAACCGCATGCGGCGGTCCTCGTCCTCGGCCCGGGCGTTCGCCCTGGCCATCGCGGGGAGCGGGCTCACAAGGCTTCGCGCTCGATACGGATCACCTGGGGCCGTTCGCGCACCACTCCATCCTCGACAGTCAGCGCGAGCGCCTCCCGGATCGACGATTCGGTGGTGCCGTGGGTCATCAGCACGACCGGCACGACGCCGGCCGCGGCGGCTTCCTTCCCGGCCCGCTTCTGCATGATCGCCTCGAGCGAGATGAGCCGCTCGCCCATCCGCGCGGCGATCGCGCCCATCGCCCCTGGCCGGTCGACGACGGCAAGGCGGACGTAATAGCCGCCCTCATGGCGCTGCATCGGCACGCGATCGGCGTCGACGAGCGATGCAGCCGGCCGGCCGAACGGGGCCAAGCGGATCCCGCGCGCGATGTCGACAATGTCGCCCGCCACCGCCGAGGCGGTCGCGTCGCCGCCCGCTCCCGGTCCGACCAGGGTCAATTCCCCGATCGCGTCGCCGTCGATCGAAACCGCGTTGAGCACGCCCATGGTCTGGGCGAGCGGCGCGCTCCTGGCCACCATCGTCGGATGCACCCGCTGCTCGACGCCGTGCGGGGTTCGTTCGGCGACGCCGAGCAGCTTGATGCGAAACCCGAGTTCGTCGGCGGCGCTCAAGTCGGCGAGCGTGATCTGCTCGATGCCTTCGACCGAAACCGCGCCGGTATCGACCTTGGCGCCGAAAGCGAGCGAGGCGACGATCGCGAGCTTGTGCGCGGTATCGAAGCCGCCGATGTCGAACGCCGGATCGGCTTCCGCGTAGCCGAGCGCCTGCGCCTCGCGCAGACAAACGTCGAAGGGCAGGCGTTCGGTCTCCATGCGCGACAGGATGTAGTTGCAGGTGCCGTTGAATATGCCGGAAACCCGCTGAATGGCGTTGCCGGCGAGGCTCTCGCGCAGCGTCTTGATGACCGGGATGCCGCCCCCGACCGCCGCCTCGAAGCAAAGCTGCGCGCCCGATCGCTCGGCCAGGGTCGCGAGCTCGAAACCATGCGCGGCGAGCATCGCCTTGTTCGCCGTGACCACGGAAATCCCGCGCGAAAGCGCGGCCTTCACCGCGTCGAACGCAATCCCCTCGGCGCCGCCGATCAGTTCGACGAAAATGTCGATGGACCCGGAGGCGGCCAGCTCCGCCGGGCTGGCGTAATAGAGAGCGCCGCCGAGATCGAGGCCCCGGTCGCCCCTGCGCCGCGCGCTATAGGCGGCGACCGCGATATCGCGCCCCGCCCGCGCGGCCCATTCGGCATGGCGGCGCTGAAGGAGCAGGATGAGGCTCGTCCCGACCACCCCGAGACCGGCGACGCCCAGGCGAAGCGGGTTCGTCATTGTCTCCGTGGCTCCGAGAGCGCGGAATCGTCATCGCGAGGAGGCCCATAGGGCGTCGCAAGACGCCCGTCCTTCCGGACGGGCTGTGGGCCGACGCGGCGATCCAGGGTCGCCGGGCGCCCCACGTTCCCGTGGATCGCCACGCCCTCGCTTCCCCCCGGGTCCAAAGCCCAGGGATCGCGATGACGGCTGTGGATCAACCTGAAATCATCTTGCACTACAGTCGCGGTCGCGGATCAACGAGGGGCAATTCAGCCATAGCGTTCGGCGGCGGATTTCCTCTTCTTCTTGCGCTCCTTGCGCGCGGCGTAGCGGGCGTCGCGCTCGAGCTTCTTCTCATAGTCCAGCCGCTCGGCTTCTTCCCGCTGGCGCTGAAGCTCGGCCTCGCGCGCGAGCGCTTCGAGCCGCAGCTGCTCCTGGCGGGCCGCCTCCTCGGCGGCGCGGCGCGCCGCCTCCTCCGCCTCGCGTTCGGCCTTGCGCCTGGCGCGCTCCGCGTCGCGCACCTTCCGGGCCTCGAGAATTTCCTTCCGCCTGGCCTCGCGCTCGACGACCGCCGGGTCGGCCGGATCGTATTTCGAATT
>DATNBG010000139.1:0-2701 GCA_035572075.1 Roseiarcus sp.
CCGGAATGCCTGGCGCCGGTCGTCGCCGGACCCGTCAACCCGCCCCTGTCTGGGCGGCGCCCAAAAACAGATGGGCCCCGGCGCGCTATGGCGGCAACGGGGCCCCGTTTCGCTGCTCGCGAAACTTCTGTGATGCTGCAGATGATATCTCGGCGGAAGGTGCGCTTGGCCTTCGCGGCCCGCCGCCGCGGATGTTGGTCAACTTGTTTTGGAACGCCCTTCCGCTCTGGCATGTGGAGCGGCGACGGCGTTTCGACCCTGGTCGCCCAGGGTCACTCGTCCTGGTCCGGCGGAGTCATGGCTACCCCGGCTTTCTGCCGGCTTAAGGGCCGGCCCGCGTTCGCGTCGCCTTCACGTTGCCTGTTCATGACGACGCGATGACATTGTGCCGCGGAGACCGCGGCTGTCAAATCACAAATCGGGCCCTGACCGGTCACTCGATTCGCTGGGCGGCCTCGACCGCCGCGATCGCGGTCATGTTGACGATCCCGCGCGCCGTCACCGACGGCGTCAGCACATGCGCTGGCTTCGCCGGGCCAATCAGAATGGGCCCCACCGGCAGCGCATTGGCGATGACTCGGGTCAGTTGCAGCGCCGTGCTTCCGGCGTCGAGGTTGGGGAAGATCAGCACATTGGCCTCGCCTTCGAGGCGCGAACTCAAGATCACGCGCTCGCGGGCGCTGAGCGACAGCGCGGTGTCGGCCTGCATTTCGCCGTCGGCCTCGAGATCGGGGGCGCGGTCGCGCAGGAGCTTGAGGGCGCGGCGCATTTTCTGCGCCGAGGGCGTGTCGGCGGAGCCGAAGTCGGAATGCGAGATCAGCGCGATCTTCGGCTCGATGCCGAAGCGGCGCACGTGATGGGCGCAGGCCAGCGCCATCTCGGCGATCTCTTCGGCGCTCGGGTCGTAACGCACATGGGTGTCGGCCAAGAAATAGGCGCCCGCCGGAGCGATGACCAGCGACAGCGCCGAGAAATCCTTGACCCCCGGCGCGAGCCCCACGATGTCGCGGATGTGGCCGAGGCGCGAAGCAAAGCGCCCTTCCAGGCCGCAGATCAGCGCGTCCGCTTCGCCCCGCCGCAGCGCCAGCGCGCCGATGACGGTCGGCGAGGAGCGCACCACGGTGCGCGCGACGCCGGGCGTCACGCCCTTCCGCCCCGCCGCTTCGAGATAGGTCGCGACATAGTCGCGATAGCGCGGATCGTTGGCCGGGTCGACGATCTCGAAATCGGCGCCGGGACGGATCGTGAGCCCGAAACGCCTGATGCGCTCCCTGATGACCTCCGGCCGGCCGATCAGGATGGGCTTGGCGAGCTTCTCCTCCAGCACCACCTGGGCGGCCCGCAGCACGCGTTCGTCCTCGCCTTCGGAATAGATGACCGATTTCGTCGCCGCCCGCGCCTTGGCGAACAGCGGCTTCATGATGAAGCCGGAACGGAAGACGAAGCGGTTGAGCCGGTCGGCGTAGGCGTCGAAATCGGCGATCGGCCGGCGGGCGACGCCGCTCTCCATCGCCGCCCGCGCGACAGCCGGAGCGATGCGCAGCATCAGCCGCGGATCGAACGGGCTCGGGATCAGCGAGGTCTTGCCGAACAGCGCGGACTGGCCTCCGTAGGCGCGCGCGGCGACCTCGGAGGGCGTCTCGCGGGCGAGCGCGGCGAGCGCCCCGACCGCGGCCTTCTTCATCGCCTCGTTGATCTCGCTTGCGTGGACGTCGAGGGCGCCGCGGAAGATGTAGGGAAAGCAGAGGACGTTGTTGACCTGGTTGGGATAGTCGGACCGTCCGGTGCAGATCATGACGTCCGGGCGCGCCTCGAGCGCGAGTTCGGGCATGATCTCGGGCGTCGGATTGGCGAGCGCCATCACCAGCGGATCGTTCGCCATCTTTTTCACCATCTCGGGCTTCAGCACGCCCCCGGCCGAGAGCCCGAGGAAAATGTCGGCGCCGGGAATGATCTCGGCGAGCGTGCGCGCGGCGGTCTCCCGCGCGTAGACCGCCTTCCAGCGGTCCATCAGCTTCTCACGGCCCTTGTAGACGACGCCCTCGATGTCGCAGACCGTGATGTTCTCTTTTCTTGCGCCGAGCGAGACGAGAAGATTGAGCGAGGCGATCGCCGCCGCGCCGGCGCCCGAGCAGACGATCTTGACCTCGCCGATGGTCTTCCCCGCGAGCCCGAGCGCGTTGACGATCGCCGCGGAGACGATGATCGCCGTGCCGTGCTGGTCGTCGTGGAAGACGGGAATGCCCATGCGGGCCTTCGCCTTCTCCTCGACCTCGAAACATTCCGGCCCCTTGATGTCCTCGAGATTGATTCCGCCGAACGTCGGCTCGAGCGCGACGATGATGTCGACCAGCTTGTCGACATTGGTTTCCTTGACTTCGATGTCGAACACGTCGATTCCGGCGAATTTCTTGAACAGGACCGCCTTGCCCTCCATCACCGGCTTGCCGGCGAGCGGACCGATCGCGCCAAGGCCCAGGACCGCGGTGCCGTTGCTGAGGACGGCGACCAGGTTCTGGCGCGCGGTGTAGATCGCCGCGCTCTCAGGCTCGGCCGCGATCGCTTCGCAGACGAAGGCGACGCCGGGCGAATAGGCGAGCGCGAGATCGCGCTGAGTGGCGAGCGGCTTGGTGGCGACGACTTCGAGCTTTCCGGGGCGGGGCGCGCTGTGAAACATGAGCGCGTCCGCCTTGAGATCGGC
>DATNBG010000140.1:0-5475 GCA_035572075.1 Roseiarcus sp.
CGCCTCGGCGCTGGCGCTGACCGGTCTGATCAGCGGCCGCGCAGGCGAGATGACCATCATCCTGGCCGCCGCCGCGTTCATGATCCAGAGGCTCGCGACCCATTGGCGCATTCGCCGCGCGCGCCGGGAAGGCCGCGCGGCGATCGCCCGGCTTCAATCCGCGGGCGCGGTGACCGCGAACTTCGGCGACGAAAGCCTCACGCTCGACGCGGACGGGCGCACGCTCAGTCTCGCCTACGCCGATTGCGAAGAGGCCGAGGACGCCGGCGGCCTCATTTACGTGTGGCCGCGCAACGGCGCGCCGATCGTGGTGCCGACTCGCGCGCTTGCCCACGCCGAGGAGGCGGCGCGTCTCGTTTCCCGCCTGTCGGGCCGGATCGGCGATGCGCGGCGCAAGCGTCCGGCTGGATGAGCCGCGCTACTGCGCCGATGTCGAGGCGGTTTTTGACGGATCGGGCGCCCCCGCCGACCGCGCCGGCGGGGCCGGCGGCGCATGGAGCGACGCCATGTTCAGATCGTGGTCGCGGCGCGGCGGCAGCGGCGCGGCGGCGGAAACCGGCTGAACGGGACCGGCCGCGGCCGCCTGAACCGGCGGGGGCGCGGACTCGCCGCCGCCAAGATGCAGCCATCGCTGGACATTCTTCGCCCCGCCGGTCAAGCCGCCGAGGACTCCGCCCGATGGGTTCGCCGGCGCCGGGATGGCCGCGACCGCAACCGGCGCGGGCCCAGCCGTCTCGGCCTCGACGGGCGCGGGCGCCGCGGCGCTCGCCGCGCGCTTCTTTTCCGCGTCAGCGGCGGCGACCTTCACGACGGCGGGCTTCGCCCGGTCGTTAAGAACGATCTCCTGCGGCGGGTTCGCCAGCGCGTCCGGGTCGCTCGTGTCCTTGTAGCCGGCGAACACCGGATTCTGGCCGCCGTCGGCGTAAACGAGGCGAATGGGCTTGACGCCCGAGGCGATGAGGTCGGCGACCTTGGCCTTGTCCTTGCTCTCCTTCTCGGCGACCGCCGTCTCGACCGAATCGTCGCGCTGGAGCGCGGGGCACGGTTCGCTGGCGGAGACTTCGCCTTTCGCGGTCGCGTCGAACACATAGCGCTTGCCGCAGACGAGGACGGACGGCTCGGTCTTGGTGACCTCGAAATGGTCAGCGCCTTCCTTCAGGTTTTTCCAGAAGGCGATGTTGGGATCGAGCCGGAACTTCGCCATGTTGGCGGGGGTCATATGGAACGGATAGGACTGAAGCTGGATCTCGCGCTGGCCGCCTTCGAAGGATTCGCGGGCGATGGCGTAGATGTCGGCGACCTGCTCGTCGGTCATCGAGAAGCAGCCGGCGGACGAACAGACCCCGTGGACCATGACATTGCCGCCGGTGCGCCCGTACGCCCGGTCGTATGCGTTCGGATAGCCGACGTTGAACGCCAGGTAATAGTGGGAAGTGGGGTTCATCTGCCCCGGCGCGATTGAATAGAAGCCCTCAGGCACCTGCATGTCGCCTTCGCGCTTCTTGGGACCGAGCTGTCCCGACCACCGGCACATCGGATAGGTCTTGAGCAGCGCGTATTGGCCGTCCGACTTCATTTTCCAGATCTCGAGCTCAGCCTCCTTCTTGTAGGTCCGGATGAGCGTCGGCGAGGACGGCGTGGTGTCGAGCTTCTCCATTTCCGCGAGCGTGGCGGCGGAAATCGGCTGCTGGGAGCGTCCCGGGCCCTGGGCGAGGTCGGAATCGTCGCAGGCCGCGAGAAGCACGCAAGCCGCGGCGGCCAATCCAACGGCGGTCCCGCGCCGGACGATGGAGTTCATCGATTATCCCCGCATTCGAGTCGACTGTTTAAGCGCGCGGGCGCCAAAAGTCCACCCGCCCATGAAACGGGGCGCTTCGTTACCCGCCGGTTAACGGATCGCCCTCAGGCCCATGAATGTGACGGGAAATCAACGCAATAGGGTTAAACCGCGCTCCCCGGCCGCGCCTTTGTCCGCCACCTCACCAGCGCTCGGAGGGGCTTGCGGAATCGAAGACCTCGGCGAGCCTCGCCAGAGTGGCCCTTGTCGTTCCCTCGGGGAGCGCGAGGCGGGGGAAAAAGCGGGCTTCGGCGATTTCCCAATTCGGCGGGCGTTCGCCCAGGACCCGGAAGCTGCGGACGACGTAAACGGCGATGTGATCGCGCCGCGAAGTCTGGTTGTTGAAGAAGATGCCGTGGAGGACGGGCGGCGCCTCGATAGCGACGCGCGCCTCTTCCTCAAGTTCGCGCGCGAGCGACGTAAGGCAGGTCTCGCCGACCTCGACGCCGCCGCCGGGAAAATGCCAGCCCGAGACATAGCCGTGCCTCACCAGGAGGACACGGTCGTCGGCGTCGATCACGATCCCGCGCACGCCGAGCGACATCGGCCGGGTCAGGAGGAAGCCCCAGTGCAGCAGGCGCAGCTTCAGCCTTTCTCGAACCAACTGGGCCATGGGCGGCGGACGTTCCGGCAGGGTTGTCTTTCCGTTCAAGCAATCTTATTGCCGCCCGGTCAATGGCTTTACGCCGCTTGGGCCTTAAGCGGGCCGGCATGAAGGCGCTGTTCAAAGATGAGCTTCACCATCGCGCATATCACCGATCCGCACTTGAGCCCGGCGCCGGTGCCCGGCTTCGCCGATTTGCGGCTGAAGCGCGTGATGGGGTTCATCAACTGGAAACGCGGGCGCGAACGGCTCAACGACATGGCGCTGCTCAAGCGCCTGGTCGCGGACTTGCGCGCCCAGCGCCCCGATCACGTGGCGGTCACCGGCGACCTGGTCAATATCGGCATGGCCTCCGAGTTCCAGCGTGCGGCGCTTTGGATGGAGACGTTGGGAGACGCCGCCGACGTCAGCTTCGTGCCGGGCAATCACGACGCTTATGTGCGGGCGTCGATGCCGCTGCTCGAGGCGACGTTCGCGCCCTGGACCGCGGGCGACGAGCCGCGAGGCGAAGCGACCTTCCCTTACCTGCGGGTTCGCCGGGAGGTCGCGATCATCGGCCTGAGTTCGGCCGTGCCGACCGGTCCGTTGATGGCGACGGGCAGGCTCGGCAAGGCGCAGCTCGAGGCGTTCGCCGAACTCCTGCGCGAGACGGGCGCCAAAGGCCTCGCGCGCGTCGTGCTCATCCACCACCCGCCAATCGCCGGGATCACGCCGCCCTTGCGCGGTCTTTCGGACGCCCCCGCGTTCCAGCGCGTCGTGCGCGCCTTCGGGGCCGAGGCGATCCTGCACGGCCATACTCACCAGCAGGCCGTCCGTTCGCTTCCCTCTCGCGCGGCCCGCACGGTCGGGGGCGCGGTTCCGGTCCTCGGCGCGCCCTCCGCGGCCGCCGCGGCGCGCGACCCGCGCTACCGGGCCGCCTATCATCTGGTCAAGCTCGATCGCGAGGGCGAGCGCTGGCGGGTCGGCGCCCGCGCGAGGGGGCTCGCGCCGGAAAGCCACGCGATCGGCGAACGCGAGGCGCTCAGCGTCTGAGCTCCGCCTTACGGAAAAGCGCCCGCCCGCATGCGCCGAACGCGCAGACGCCCTCGGTCGGCAATTCCGCTGGCGGGCAAGTTGGCGCTATGTCTGCGAGTCGTTCCGACGCAGCTGGACGTGTCATTCGCGTACTCGTTTGTCGCGTGCTAGCGTTGGGAGCGGGTCCGAGGCCGGGGTCATGGCGCCTCTGACGCTGATCGAATGAGAGGGCGGCCCGAATGCTTCCGAAGGCGGAATCGGCCTGTTTCGCGATCGCCGACATCTCCGGCTACACGCACTTCGTGTCCGGCGTCGAACTCGACCATGCCCAGGACATCATCGCCGATGTCATGGACACTCTCGTCAGGGCGCTTCGTCCGCCGTTCCGCCTTGCCAAGTTCGAGGGCGACGCGGCTTTCGTCTACGCGCTCGCCGACAAGATCGATGGTCCGCTGATGCAGGATTCGATCGAACGGGCCTATTTTGCGTTCCGCAAGCGGCTCCGCAACATCAAGCAGGCCAGCAGTTGCGAATGCCAGGCCTGCAGCCGGATGCAGAGCCTCGACGTCAAGTTCGTGGTTCATCACGGCGAGTTCATCCGGCAAAAGATGGCGGGCCGCGAGGAACTCGCTGGCCGGGACGTGATCCTGGTCCACCGCCTGCTCAAGAACGAGGTCGGCAAGACGTTCGGCCCACACGCCTATGCGCTCTATTCCGACGCCTGCGTGCGGGCGATGGGGATCGATCCCGCGGCGCAGGGTCTTAGGGAGCACGCCGAGGCGATCGAGCATATCGGCGAAACGAAATGCTGGGTGAGCGACCTCGAACAGGCGTGGACGCGGGAGATCGAGACGGCGCGCACGCTCGTTCAGCGCGCCCAAGCCTTCATGATCATGGAGAGAGATTTCGCCGCGCCGAGGCAAGAAATGTGGGATCTTGTCACCTCGCCTCAGCATCACCTGCGCTGGCAACGAAGCGACGGCGTTCGCGAAAACGTCGCGCAGGGGCGTCGCGGCGCCGGCACGCAGTTGCACTGCCTCCACGGCAAGGACGCGATCATCGAGGAAGTGGTGGACTGGCGCCCGTTCGACTATGTGACGCTTTCGACGCTGCTGCCGATCCCGGGCGCGCCGAAAATCCTGATGTCCTATACGTTCGAGGAACGCAGCGACGGCGGAACCCACTTCGAATTTCGGATCGCGAAGCCGAAGCCGAAGGATCTGCCGTTCTACGAGCAGGCGAGGCCGACCGTCGAAGCGAATTTTACGGTCGGGTTCGATATCCTGCGTACAATGGCGGCCGAACGACTGGCGGTTTCGACGGTCGAGGACGAGCCGCCTTTGCCCGTCTCGCGCGAACGCTTCGCAACGCAGCCGCTACACGCGCGCTAGGGTGAGATGATTTCAGGTTGACCCAACATCGCGAGGACCCCGGGTCGAAGAGCCCGGGGGTCCTCGCGATGACGATTCCCCTCGAACGCATCTTGCCCTATGGAGAGCGCGGGCGCCGCTCCGGATCGATTTGAAGGCGCGCCGCTCTGGGCCGCAACGCCATTCTTCAATATGCTGTTCCCGCCGAATCGTGGGTGGATCCGAGTTGCAGCGCGGGACCCGTCGATATCAGGCTGTGCGGGGGAAAAAGCGGGGCTGTGGCCGGCGTCCTCGGTCGGTTTGCGCCGCCTGAACTTGAAAATGGGGGCAAGCCATGTCTGAAGCCACCGATTCCGCGGTTGAAGCGAAAGAGAAAAGCCAGGCGGTCGCGCTGATCATCGCTATTCTCGCCTTGGTGCTGGCGCTCGCCGAAGCGGGCGCCAAGAACGCTCAGCACCGGTCGACCGAAAACAACATCGAAGCCTCGGACTTGTTCAACTTCTATCAGGCGAAGAAGATCCGCTCGACCGTCGCCGAGACCGCCGCGGGCCTGCTCGAAGCGCAGAAGAGCGCGGTCGCCGAGCCCAAGGCGCAAGAGGCGTTCGAAAAGCAGATCGCCGACTTCAAGGCGACAGTGGCGCGATTCGAAA
>DATNBG010000141.1:0-7840 GCA_035572075.1 Roseiarcus sp.
TGTCCGCGCCTTCGGGGCCCGGGCGGCGGACCGAACGAACCCACACTTCGCGCGCCGAGCCCCCGCCGCCGTCAAAGCGCTCGAAGTCGATCGGCAGATAGCAGCCCCGAGGCCGGTCGGCCGCGGCGTCGAAGTCGGGGCGCGGCTCCGCGAGCGCGGCGTAGGTGTGGAGACAGGCGTCGAGCAGGGCCGCATGAAGGAAGGAAGACGGTTCGCCGAGCGCGTCGGGCATGACGATGCGCGCGAGAACCTCGCCCTCGCCGCAAAGGAGCGTTTCGATCTCACGAAACGCGGGGCCGTATTCCAGTCCCAGCGCTCTCACCGTCCGGTAGTAACGATCAGGGGGGATGGCGGTCGCGCAGCGCTTCCTCGCCTCGCCAAGATCAAGGTTGACAGGCCGCTCCTCGAGCGCGGCAGGAGCGTCTTTCCGGGCGAGGCAGACGACGTGGGTGCGCCAGCCCTCGTTCATCTTGTCGTCGATGCTCGCCAGCCGGCATTCGGCCGTCGCCGCGTCGACCGGGGTGAGGATGGTCTGCACGATGCGCTCGCCCGCTTCGGGCAGGACCAGCGCGTCGCGATATTGAAAATTCTCCAGCGCGACCGCGCCGGTTCCGAAGTGCCGCCGGGCCGCGTCGACGAGCGCCGCGATCGCGCCGGTCATCGGCAGCACGGGAAGCCCATAAATCCGGTGATCGTCGAGATAGGGGAGGAGGTTCAGGCCGTAGCGGGCCTCGAACTGGCTCTCCGGCAATGCCGAGCGGAGGCGCTCGCCTGCCGGCTCTTCCGCATTGGCGCGCCGCGATCTTAAGACGGCGCTCCTGTCGCCGTCGAGCCAGAAGCGCTGGCGCTCGAACGGATAGGTCGGGAGCGAAATCCGGCTTCGGCGCCAGGGGCGATTGAATCCGTCCCAGTCGATCTCGTAGCCCCGGCGATATAGCTCGCTCAGGCTCGTCATGATCTGGGTCCAATCGCCTCGGCGATTGTCGAGCGAGCCGAGCCACGTCCGGGCGTCGCCTGGAACGCATTGTCGCCCGAGCGCGATGAGGGCCCCACCCGGGCCGATCTCGACAAAATCGGTGACGCCGAGTTCGTCGAGCGCCCTCGCTCCGTCGGCGAACCGGACAGGGTTCAGCCCGTGGTCGCGCCAATATTGGCCGTCCGGCGGGGCGGCGAGCGGGCCGCCGGTCGCGGTGGAAATCCAGGCGATGTTCGGCGCGCTCGCGCGAACCGAGGCGGCGCCGGCGGCGAAGGCGTCGATCGCCGGCTCGATCAAGGGCGAATGGAACGCGTGCGAGACCGTCAGGCGCTGACATCGAACGCCGGCCGTCGCGAAGCTCTCCATAGTCGCCGCGACGAGATCGCGGTCCCCGGAGATCACGGTATTCTCCGGCGCGTTCACCGCGGCGATGGCGATGCGCATCGAATTGGCTTGCGCGATCGCCCTGGCCACCGCCGCTTCGCTGGCGAAGATCGCGGCCATGGCGCCGTCGCGGGGAAGGCCCTGCATCAGGCGCGCGCGCTCGGCGGTGAGCTTGAGGCAATCTTCGAGCGGGTAGACGCCGGCGCAATAGGCCGCGGCGAATTCGCCGACGCTATGGCCCATGACGACATCGGGAACGACGCCCCATGAGCGCAACATGTCGATAAGCGCGGCCTGCACGGCGAACAGGGCGGGTTGCGTGAACGCCGTTTCGTGGATCAGCGAACCGGCGCCGCCCTCGCCGACGAGCGCCTCGATGAGCGGCCGCGGCAGGCGATCGCCGAGCGCCTCCGCGCACCGATCGATCGCAGCGCGAAAGACCGGGTTGAGCCGATAGAGTTCCTGTCCCATGCCGGCATATTGCGAGCCCTGGCCCGAGAACAGGAAGGCGAGGCGCCGGCCTTCCCGCTTCTCCGCGGGCTCCGGGCTCGCGACATCCTCGGACAGCGCGCGCTGCAGGTGTTCGAGCGAACCGGCAAGGACGCAGGCGCGCTCGGAAAAGTGGGTCCGGCCGCTGCTCATGGTGAACGACAGATCCCGCGCGCTGAGATCGGGCGACCGAGCGATGAACGAGCGGCATTGTTCCATCGACGCGGCGAGCGCCGATCGGGTCTTGCCCGAGAACGGGAACGGCAGGAGCGGCGGTCCGTCTGCTCCGTCGCCGGCGTCCGGGGGCGGCGCCTCCTCGAGCACCGCGAAGGCGTTCGTGCCCCCGAGCCCGAGCGAATTCACCGCCGCGAACCTTGGCCCGCTTTCCCGCGGCCAGTCGCGGCAGGATCGGTTGACGAAGAACGGACTGTCATCGAAATTGATTTTCGGATTGGGCCGCTCGAAATGCAGGCTCGCGGGAATCCGGCCGTTCTTCAGGCTGAGCGCCGCCTTGATCAGGGCGGCGATCCCGGCGGTCTGTTCGAGATGGCCGATGTTGGTCTTGACCGAGCCGACCGCGCAGAAGCCGCGGCGATCGGTTCCCGTGCGAAACGCCTTGGTCAACGCGTCGATCTCAAGCGGATCGCCGACGATGGTGCCCGTGCCGTGGCATTCGACATAGCCGATCTCATCCGGCTTGACGTCCGCCACGACCATCGCCTCGACCATCGCTTTCGCCTGCGCTCCGACGCTGGAGGCGGTGTAGCTGACCTTCAGCGCGCCATCGTTGTTGACCGCCGAGCCGCGGATTGACGCATAGATGGAGTCGCGATCGGCGACCGCCCGCCGAAGGTCCTTAAGCAGGACCAGACCGACGCCGCTGCCGAAGACCGTCCCCTCCGCGCCAGCATCGAACGCCCGGCAATGTCCGTCCGGCGACAGGATCCCGCCTTTGACGCTCATGTAACCCGCATGTTGCGGGATGCGGACGGTCGCCGCGCCGGCCAGCGCCATCTCGCATTCGCCGTTCAGGATCGCCTGGCAGGCGAGATGGACCGCAACCAGCGAGCTGGAACAGGCCGTCTGAACGTTGATGCTCGGGCCGGTCAGGTTCAATTTGTACGAAATGCGGGTCGCGGGAAAATCCTTGTCGTTGCCGATATGGGCGACGCCGCCGGTCGCCCCTGGCAGGTCAGACGCAAACGGCAGCCGGTCGATGAGGTAGCTCGAGACGACCCCGCCGCTCGCCGCATAGACGCCGACCGGCCCGCCCGCGTCGCCGGGGCGGTATCCGGCATCCTCGAAAGCCTCCCACGCCGTCTCCAGAATGAGCCGCTGCTGCGGGTCCATGAGGCGCGCTTCGTGCGGCGAATATTCGAAGAAGGCGGCGTCGAACAGGTCGCAGCCGTCAAGCAGCGGCGCGGCCTTCACGTAGGCAGGGTCGCGCAACGCCTCGGGCGGAACCCCCGCCGCGATGAGGTCGCCGTCGGCGAGGGCCGCGATCGACTCGACGCCGTCGGTGAGGTTGCGCCAGAAAGCTCGATGATCCGCCGCGCCCGGAAACCGGCAGGCGACGCCGACGATCGCCACGCCTCGCGAATTCGGCCCGCTCGCCATCTAGGCGCCCTGGCGGGCGCGCCTCAAGCGCGCTCGCTGCGCCGCTTCGATGAGGTCTTCGTCCGCCTCCGGCTTCGGCGGCAGATACGCCTTGAGATAGGCTTCGACCAGATCGTCGACCGAACGGACGCTGGTGATCGGGACGATCCGGGAGAACGGGTCGACCCCGAGGGCGGATTCGAGTTCGGCGACCACGATCGCCAGATCGAGTGAGCTTAAGCCGAGCGCGCCGTTCAATGTGTCGGCGCTCCGGATCGCCGGAACGTCGCCGCCGCGCTCCTCGAGAGTCATGCGGATTTTTTCGCAGATAACGGCCTCGAGCTCCGCTCGGGTCGGCCCCTCTGCCATTTTCAGCCCTCCCTCGACCTCAACAGGCGGCCTCAACCCGCCGCGGCGCCGTTGCGCGATTTCTTGAAGCGCTCGCCATGGTGCGCTTGCGCGACAATCTCGATCAGCGCCGGCGTCTTGTAGCGGTCGAGCCGGTCGCGGCAAAACGCGCGCAGGCGCCGTTTGAACGCCTCCGGGTCCTCGGGCCTCATCAGCGTGACCTTCGCGGCGACCACCTGCCCGGTCACAGGATTCGCTCTTGCGCTCACGGTCGCGTCGCTGACGTTGTCCAACTGCATGAGGACATCCTCGACCTCGGCGGGATGCACCTTCTCGCCCGCGACATTGATCAGTTCCGACTTGCGGCCGAGGATTCGGATGAAATCGCCGTCGACCTCCACCAGATCCTGGGTATTGAACCAGCCTTCGGAATCGAACGGCGAGGGCGCGTTGAGATAGCCCAGCATCGCCGTCGCGGACCGGATCCACAGCACGCCGTCCACGATCTTGTGTTCGAAACCGGCGCGGCCGAGCTTGAGCCAGAGCGAACCTGAATCGCGCGAGAACGTCGGGAGAATGCCGAGTTCGGACAGCCCGTAGGTCTGCTTCAAGCGCACCCACGGCAGGCTCTCGCTCACCGCCGCCAGCGTGCTCGGCGGCATGGGTTCCGTTCCGTAGGTGACGATCTTGAGCGATTTCAGGTCATGGCGGTGGATCGCGCCGGAGATCATCAGCATTCTGAGGAAGGTCGGCGTCGTCGGCAGGAGTTCGATTCCGTGCGCCTCGATCGCCGCGCAAACCGTGTCCGGCGCGCGGTCGGGCGTGGCGACGATGAGGCCGCCATGACTGAGCACATGAAAGAGCGTGTTGACGCCCCCGATATGATCCATGAGCAGGAAGGCCAGGGTCCGATGGGCCGGGCGCTCGGGGATGAACTTCTCCAGAAGCCGGCCGAAATCGAGCGCCGAGGCCTTGGCCTCGCCGGTCGAGCCGGAGCTGAACAGGATCAGGCCCGGAGCGCGGCGTTCAATGAGGGCGCGCAACAGCGGATGCGAGACCGGGCGGTCATAAGTCTCCAGCCGCCATTGGTCGTCGCTGTCGAACTGAATGGCGTATCCGGCCTCGGCCGTTTGCATCATGCGCTCTGAGCCGCGTGCGCTCGTGAGGCTCAGGGGCACGATGATATTGCCGTTCATGAGACAGGCGAGCAGCGCCGCGAGGGCGTTTGGCGAATAATCGCCGCGGATCGCCACCACGGCGCCGGGACCAACCCCGTTTCGCTCCAGTTCGGCGAGCCAGACCTCGATCGCCCGATCGAGGTCCAGATAGGACCAGCTCGCGTCGCGCCATGCGAGCGCCGGGCGGTTCCCCCAATCGCGCAGGCGTTGAGCCAACCAGTGCCGATCCATGGCGCCCTCGCCTATACGCTTTGTTACGAACGCCCGCGCTATGACGAGCGATTCCGCGCGCCGGCCTCGATCACGGGAGGTCGGCTCCGCTAGCGCCAGCGTCCCGGGGACGCCCCGCGCGACCATGCCTTGCGGCGCATCGCCTCGGTGACACGCGCGAGCTTCACATCGTGGATCACCGCGTCGATGGCGGCATCGGCCTTCGAGCCTTCGGATTCCAACTCCCTCCTCAATTTGTCGAGGTGGTCGGGAGAGGTCTTCGCCAATTCGGCCGCTTTGAGCGCCGCCTGCAATTTTTGCAGCCTTTCTTCCTTGCCCGCTTCGAGTGTGGCTCTGAGTTCCTTGAGATTGATTGCATCCGGCGCCTCCGAATCGTCGCAACGCTCGTGCGGCGGCGGGCATGGATCGCAATGAGAGCGAGGCGGCGCGCAGGGATCGCAGGAAGGCCAGGGCGGCGGGCACGGGTCGCAGCCGTAAGGATGAGGCGCCCAGGGATAGCGCCAGTCTCTTTGCGCATAGCGTGTGGCGTCGGCCATTTCGCTCCACAATCGCCCGCGAAATCCGGCCGCCCCGGCCGCGAAACGCATCATGGCCTCGAACAGCCCGCCGTCTGGCGGCGCCGGCCAGAAATGGGCCCAATGATGGCGCCGCCAGGCGTGATGGGGCCACGGCGCGCAATAGGGATCCCAATAGGGGGGCGCCGGCCAGCAATAGGGGTCAGGTTCGCAACCGCAGCGCCAATCGTGACAGCATTCCGGCCTCGCCCGATGACCGCCTGGCGATTCGGAACCCTTCGAGGATGGACCGTGGTTGGTCCGCTCGGGTTGAGGCTGATCTGGGCGCACGTCCTCCGGCATGAGTTGATCCTCCCTCTTCAAAATCGAGACATACGAACGTTGTCGCGAAACAATCAAAAAGATCGAGAACCGGCCGGCCGCCTTGCGGGCTTGAGCCGTCGGGTTTCAGTGTCGCCCAAGTCTGGCGTCCGTTCAACAGAAATCCCATCCCTCGTCTGGCGGAACGACTCGCCAACCCCCGGTTGCTCAACCGCCGGCGGCGGCTTCAGCGGCGGGCGCCCCAGGTCAAGCATCTCGCGGTGTCGAAATCCTTGAGCGCGCGCGACGGCTTGGTCGCCGCGCCACGATCCGGGTCCTGATTGGGTGGCTTGCTAGCGAACGTAGTCGCGCCGGTAGCGGGGTCCGAGGCTGGTCAGCACCTGGTAGCCGATCGTCCCGCTCCGGGCCGCGAAATCGTCGAGGGCGACGGCCGGGCCGAAAAGCTCGACCCGGTCGCCCGCCCGAACCGCGTCCTCGGGCGCGTCGGTCACGTCCGCGATGGCGAGGTCCATCGACACCCGCCCGACCAGCGGGCAGCAGCGCCCGGCGACTGCGACTTCCGCGCCTCCTCTCACATCGGTCGCTCCGGCGCCGCGGGGCAGGCCGTCGGCGTAGCCGACCATGAGGGTCGCGAGCCGCGTGCGGCGCTTCGCGGTCCATTGGGCGTTGTAGCCGCAGGTCGCGCCCGCCTCGATCCATCGCGTCTGCTGAATGGCGACAGTGAGCGTGACCACCGGGCGCATCGGATTGGGGCGCCCCGGCGTTGGATTGCCGCCGTAGAGCGCGTAGCCCGGCCGCGTCAGATCGCAGACCGGGCGAGCGGGCAGGAAGATTCCCGACGAATTGGCGAGCGAGGCGGGAAGGTCCGGGAACGCCGCGCGCGCGGCGGCGAACAACTCGATCTGCTTCCGGTTGAGAGGATCGTCCGGGATTTCGGACGAGACGAAGTGGCTCATCAACAGGTCGGCGCCGCACGACGCGCCATGCGCCGCCATCGCCGCGTTGAGGCGCGCGAGGGACTCGAAGCCGAGCCGGTTCATGCCGGTGTCGAGATGAAGCGCGCAAGGAGCGCGGGCGCCGCGTCCGGCGGCGAAGGCGGACCAGCGCTCAAGCTCCGCTTCGCTCCCGATCGCGGGCGCGAGCCTGTGGGCTGTGTAGTCGCCCGGCTTGGCCCCGCTCTCGAGGCCGTTGAGCACGTAGATCCGGGCCTCCGCCGGCAGGGCGTGGCGCGCCGCTATCCCTTCGCTCAAATGGGCGACGAAGAACACGCGGGCGCCCGCGGCGAAGAGCGCGGGAGCCGCTTCGGAGAGGCCGACCCCGTAGGCGTCGGCCTTGACCACGGCCGCGCACCGCCCGGGCGCCGAGCGGCGCTCAAGCTCGCGCCAGTTCCCGGCCAGCGCGCCAAGGTCGATCGCAAGGCGCCCCGGCGCGCTTGGCTGAACATCGAGGCCGTTCACTCGAGACATTTCTCCATCACCGCCGTTGTCGGCGCGTCGTATCCCGGATGCGCCTCGACCCTGAGCCGGGCAAACCCGCATCGCTCGAACAGGCGCTCGTTCTCAGGCAGTTCGAGCCGCGCCTTGAGGGTCATGCGCCGGACGGAGCGCCGCCTTGCCTCCGTTTCGCAGGCGCCGATCAGCGCTCGCGCGAGCCTTCGGCCGCGCGCTTCGGGCGCAACCGACACCCGCCCGACGTGGAGCGCGCCGCCGTCGATGCGCCACAGCGCCGCCGCGATCAGCGCGCCGGCCTCGAAGATTCCGAACCCGCCCCCCTCCGCGATCTTGCCCGCGATCGTTTCGCCC
>DATNBG010000142.1:0-9826 GCA_035572075.1 Roseiarcus sp.
GCGCCTCGTCCTCGGTCGGGCTTTTTCCGCGCGGACGCGTGCCGGCGATCGGGCGGATGACCACCTTGCCGTCGCGCACGCGCACCAGGATTTCGGGGCTCGAGCAGACGATCTCAAAGCCGTCGAAATCGAGGAAGCAAAGATAAGGCGACGGATTGACGCGCCTCAGCGCCCGATAGAGCGCGAAGGCCGGCAGATCGAAGCGGCTCGTGAACCGCTGTGACAGCACAATCTGGAACGCGTCGCCCGCGGCGATATAGTCCTTCGCCCGGACGACCATCGCCTTAAATTCAGCTTCGGTCGTGTTCGAGCGCGCTTCCCCCGCCTTGACCATGGGATCGACAGTCATGCCCGCTGTGTGATCGAGCGGGGACTCGAGCGTGTCGACCACCGCGTCCAGCCGCGCCATCGCGCTCTCGTAAGCGGCGCGCGCGGAAACGCCGGGCGCCGGCCGGACCGGCGTCACGATCGACATCTCGTCGCGCGCGCCGTCGAACACCACCATGACCGTCGGGCGGATGAGCAGCGCCTCGGGGACGCCGATCGGGTCGGGCTTGGCCGGGGCGAGGCGCTCCATGCGCCGCACCATGTCGTAGCCGAGATAGCCGAATATGCCGGCCGACATCGGCGGAAGGCCGGGCGGCATGTCGATCCGCGATTCGGCGAGCAGCGATCTCAGCGCGTCGAGCGGATCGCCGGGGCAGGGGACGAAGGCGTCCGGTTCGGTAAGCGCCCGGCGGTTGATCTCCGCGGTTTCACCCGTCGAACGGAAGATGAGATCAGGATCGAGGCCGATCATCGAATAGCGGCCCCGCTGCGCGCCGCCCTCGACCGATTCGAGCAGGAACATGTTGCCGCTGCGCCCGCGCTCGAGCTTGAGATAAGCGGAGACCGGCGTCTCGAGATCGGCGACGAGCGTCGTGACCGCGACCTCAGCCTCGCCCGCAACATAAGCGCGCGCGAAGGCTTCGTAGTCGGGCAGCGTGGTCATGCGCCGGTCAGCCGCCCTCGGCGGAGTTGAGGACGTCCTGATGGACGACGACGCCGAGGGTGCGGCGCAACGCCGCGACATATTGGTCGATCAAGCTGTCGCGGGTCGAGGTTTCGAGCTCGGAGGCCATCGCCCTCACCCGCGGGTCGGCGAGGTCGACCGGCGGCGTCCGGTCGGCGGTGATCTTGAACACCACGCGCCCGTCCGGCGTCGCCGCGGACCCCACCCCGTCCGCGGGCTCGCGGAAGATGGCCGCCACCACGGATGGCGGCAGGCTCTTGTCCCCCGCGCGATGAATGTCGGTCGCCGTCTTCACTTCCGCCCCCGCCGTTTTCGCCGCGTCGGCGATGCTTCCGCCAGCCTTGATCTCCTTGACGAGATCGTCGGCCTTGCCGGCCAGCGCCTTGTCGATCTCATCGGCGCGCCACTGCTTCTCGACCTCGCCCTTCGCCTCATCGAAGGTGAGCTCGTGCGCCGGGTCGATCTTGGTGATGTCGAACCAGACATAGCCGCCGTCGTTCAGGTTCAGCGCCGCTTCGTCCAATCCGACGTCGGACGCGAAGGCGGCGCGCAGGAGCTCGTCCTTGTCCGGCAGGTTGACCGGCGCGCCCTTCGGATCGAGGCCCTTGGCGTCGACCGCGGCGATCGTCTCACCGGTCAACCCCACCGCCTTCCCGGCTTCGAGGATGGTTTTGCCCGACACCCTGAGGTCCTCGATCTTGTCGTGCAGCGCCTGGATCTTGTCGCCCGCGCGGGAGGCGGAGACCTGCCGCTTCACCTCCTCGGCGACCTCCTTGAACGGCTTGACCGTGGACGGAACGATGCTTTTGACCCGAACGATCGCCGGACCGAACCGGGTCTTGATGACGCCGCTCACGCCCCCTTGCGGGAGGGCGAAGACGGCTTCGGCCTCGTCCTTGTCAAGCATGGCGTCCTTGGTCGTCCCGCCGAGCTCGGTGTCCTCGACTTTCATGCCTCGCTCCTTGATGAGGTCGTCGAAGCTTGAGCCGGCCTTGAGCTTCGCCTCGGCCGCGGCGGCGTCGCCCTCATTGGGAAACAGGATCTGCTGCAGGTCGCGCTTCTCGGGCGCGCCGAACTTGGGATCCTTGCCGGCGACCTTCTGATAGGCCGCCTCGGCGTCGGCGTCGCTCACCTCGGCCGGATTGGCGATCGTGTCCGGCTCCAGCGTGAGCACGTCCATCCCCCGGTATTCCGGCGCGCGATAGCTCGACTTGCGGTCGTTGTAGAAGGCCTTGAGCTTGTCCTCGGAGGGCGCCGGGATGTCGCCTGCGGCCGAAGCGGGAAGCAGGAACGTGTCCGCCGACCGGGTCTGGCCCTGATAGTCGGCCTCCGCCGTGACCTCAGCCTTGGGCGCGGCGACCCCCGTCGCGAGCCCAGCGACGATGAACTGCCTCAGGACCTGGTTGCGCAAGTCGGAGACGAAACCGCGCTCGCTCATGTCCATGTTGCGCAGCGCGGCTTCGAAAAGGGCGGGGTCGAATTTGCCCGACTTGTCCAGGAAGTTCGGGTTCGAGGCGATGATCTGGCGCAAGGCGCCGTCGGAAATGCTCAAGCCCAGCTTGCGCGTCTCGGCGTCGACCGCCGCTTCGCTCACCAGTTGCTGGAGGATGCTGCGGTCGAGGCCGATCTGGCGCGCCTCCTCGTTGGTGAACGGGCGCTTGAACCGGCGCTGGTATTGCTGGACCGCGCGGTCGTAGGCGGCCCGGTATTCCTGGGCGGTGACCTTCGTTCCCCCGACCGAGGCGACGGTCGAGGAGGTGAAGCCGCGCAGCATGTCGCCCACGCCCCAGATGGCGAAGGCGACGATGAGCAGGCCCATGACGACGGTCATGATCGCCTTGCCGACGACCCCCTGAGACGCGTTGCGTATCGACTGGAGCATTTGGCCTTAATCCATCTTTCGTTCTCGGCCCGCGCGCGAGCCTTCTAGCGGCGCGCGCCCGTTTTGCATAGGCGCTGGCGCGATGATAACAACCGCCGCCCAACCAAGAGGCGGGGAGGCCTCATTCATGACCCCTGGCGTGCGGCCGCTTGTCGCCGGCAACTGGAAGATGAACGGCCTTGCCGGTTCGCTCATCGAGATCGACGCCATGCGGCGGGCGGCGGATGCGGGCGAATCCGGCCCCGCCGAACTGCTGGTCTGTCCGCCGGCGACCCTGATCGCGCAAGCCGCGTGGCGGATCAAGGGCGGCGAGCTCAGTCTCGGCGCGCAGGATTGCTCAGCCGAGCCGGGCGGCGCCTTCACCGGCGACATTTCCGCAGCGATGCTCAAGGACGCGGGCGCTCAATATGTCATCGTCGGCCATTCCGAGCGCCGCACCTTTCATAACGAGACCGACGAACTCGTCCGCGCCAAGGCGGAAGCGGCGCTGAAAGCGGGCTTGATCCCGATCGTCTGCGTCGGCGAGACCCGAGCCGAGCGCGAGGCGGGCGAGCAGGCCGCGGTCGTGATCCGGCAATTGCGAGGCTCGCTGCCGGCCGAAGCGGCCAGCGAGACGGTCGTCGTCGCCTATGAGCCGCTGTGGGCGATCGGGACCGGCCTCACCGCGACGCCCAAGGACATCGTCGTGGTCCACAACGGAATTCGCGCCCTGCTCGCCGACACGTATGGGCCGGCTTGCGGCAAAATCCGCCTTCTCTATGGCGGGTCGGTGAAGCCCGGCAATTGCGGCGAGCTTCTGACCCTCGACAATGTCGATGGCGCGCTGGTCGGCGGGGCGAGCCTGAAAGCGACCGAGTTTCTGGCGATCGCCGCGGCCTATCGTTAGACCGCCCGCGCGGCCTCGCCGCCCTCACTCGGCGCCGAGGATGAAATCGGCGCAGCGGTCGCCCAGCATCATCGCCACCGCGTTGGTGTTGCCCGCGTTGATGTTCGGCACGGCCGACATGTCGCAGACCCTCAAGCCTTCGACGCCACGCACCCTCAGGCGCGGATCGAGCACGGCAAATCTGTCGCCGTCCGCGCCCATGCGCGCCGTCCCGGCCGGATGGTAGTTGGTCTTCACGAACCGCCGGCAATGGGTCCGCATCGCCTCGTCGTCCGCGCTCTTCGCGGGGTCCGGAATGGCGATGCGCTCGACGCGCCTGGCGAGCGGCTGGGTCTGAAAAGCGCGCAGGAAAAAGCGCTGGCCGGCGATCATCTCGGCCATGTCCGAGGGATCCTGCAAAAGATTGGGCGAAACGAGCGGAGGGGCGGCCGGATCGGCCGAGCGCAGCCTGACCCACCCGCGCGACTTCGGCTTCACGACCACTGTCGTGACGGTCAGGCCATGCGCATCGCGCACCAGCGTGCGGGTGTCGCGGTCGAGATAGACGATCGGCACGCAGAACGCCTGGATGGTGGGCTCGGCGTCTCGCGCGCCGGGATTGACGAACGCGCCCGCTTCGACTCCGGCCGAAGTGATAGGGCCCGTTCCGAACAGCTTGAAATGCAGGCCGTTCCTGAGCATCCGCCAGCCCTCGCCCTGGCGATAGTAGCCGTAAGCGCCGTTGACGTTGGCGATGATCGGAACCTCGGGATGGTCGACGAAGTTTGCGCCGACCCCAGGAGAATCGCAGACGACCGGAATCCCGTGCTCATGAAGCTGATCGGCGGGGCCGATCCCTGAGAGCATGAGAAGCTTGGGCGTGATGAGCGCGCCGGCGGCGACAATGATTTCGCCGCGCGCGAAGGCTTCGCGCCGCGCGCCTGACTTTTCGTCGCGCCAGGCGACGCCAACCGCGCGGCCCGCTTCGACCAGAATCCGCTCGACCCGCGAGCGCAAGCGGATGACGAGACGCGGGTCGTCCTTCATCGGCTCGAGATAGGCGTAGGCGGCGCTCGACCGCCGGCCGCGCCGGTTCATGAACTGGTAGAAGCCGACCCCGCGCTGACTTCCGCCGTTGAAGTCGGGGTTGAACGGCTCGCCCAGGCCCTGCACCGCCTGGACGAACCAGCGCGACAGATCGTCGATGTGGCCGGGATCGGAGACGTGCATCGGGCCATCGGTCCCATGAAAGGCGTCGTTGAGCCGATTGTTGTCCTCCATGCGGCGGAAATGCCTGAGAATTGCGGGCCAGCTCCAGTCCGCTCCATCGTTCGCGCCGCGCAGGAGCGCGTTCCATTCCTCGTAGTCCGAGGGCCGGCCGCGCATATAGACCTGCGCGTTGACCGACGATCCCCCGCCGAGCACATTGGCCTGCGGAATGTCATGCGCCCGGCCGCCGAGATGCGCCTGCGGCACGGTGGTGTGATAGTGCATGAACTTGCTGCCGTTGATCATCTTGAAGATGCCGGGCGGCATGTCGAGCATCGGGTGATGGTGGGAATAACCGCCTTCGAGGAGAAGGACCCTATGGCCGCCGTCGCGGGCGAGGCGCGCCGCGGCGACCGAGCCGGCCGACCCTCCGCCCACGACGATAAAATCATAGTCCTCGCGCGCCATTGTTTTCCTCATGCGGCGGCTGTCGGGTTAGGCCGGCCCGCCAAACCCGCCGCGCTGGGCGAACGGAAACGGAGCCGTTGAATGGCGCCTTACACGATCGCTGATCTCGACGCGCGGCTTTTCCGCGTGCCCTTGAGCGAAGTCCTGTCGGATGCGAAGCATGGCGATCACACCCATTTCGAACTCGTGACCGTCACCATCCGCCGCGCGGACGGCGCGACCGGGACCGGCTACACCTATACCGGGGGCCTGGGCGGGCGAGCGATCCTCGCCATGGTCAACCACGACCTTCGCCCGTTCCTTCTCGGGCGCGACGCGCGCGAGATCGAGGCCTTGAACGAGGCGATGCTGTGGCGCATCCACTATGTCGGGCGAGGCGGGATCGCCGCCTTCGCCGTCTCCGCCGTCGACATCGCGCTCTGGGACCTGAAGGGCCGGGCCGAGGGGCGCTCGCTCTGGCGCATGGCGGGCGGGGCTTCGCCTGCCGCGCGCGCCTACCGCGGCGGGATCGACCTCAACTTCTCGCTTCCCAAATTGCTCGACAGCGTGCGCGCCTATCTCTCGGAGGGCTTCGAGGCGGTCAAGATCAAGGTCGGCAAGCCTGAGCTCGCCGAGGACGTCGCGCGCGCCGAGGCGGTGCGCGCCCTGCTCGGACCAAGCCGCGCCTTTATGCTCGACGCGAACTACAGCTATGACGTCAAGCGCGCCATCGCCGCCGCCGAGGCGTTCAAAGGTCTCGATCTCGTCTGGTTCGAGGAGCCGATCGTCCCCGACGATTATCGGGGCTATGGCGAAATCGCCGAGGCGACCGGCATGCCGCTGGCGATGGGCGAAAACCTCCACACGCTGGATGAGTTCCGCCATGCGGCCGACCAGGCGAAGCTCTCTTATCTCCAGCCCGACGCCTCGAACTGCGGAGGGATCACCGGCTGGCTGGCCGCAGCGCGGCTTTGCGCGGAGCGCGGGATTCCCGTTTGCAGCCACGGCATGCAGGAATTGCATGTGAGCCTGGTCGCCTCGCAGCCCAACGCCGGCTGGGTCGAAATCCACGGCTTTCAGATCGACCGTTACACGCGCCGCCCGCTAAGCCTCAAGAACGGCGCGGCGATCGCGCCGGATGCGCCGGGGATCGGAGTCGAGTTCGACTGGGACCGGCTCGCCCCGCACGCGGTCCTGCCCTAGCGCCTCCATTCAGGACGTTGCCGCATCAGTCCGCATCGTCATGAGGCCGTCTGAGGTCCTTTCCGAGGCGAAACCGAGGCCGAGGGGCGCGTAGACCAGAGGTGGAAGCAAGAGCGCCGCCGCAAAAAATCCCCAAAAAATCCGCAAGGCCCCGTTAAGCGCGCAGCCTGGGATTGAGGAAACATCATCGGACGCATTCAACAAAGGGGACGCCGAGTTGAATTCAGAAACCGCCTCCGCGCCCGGGGAAACCGGGGGACAAACCCAAGTTTGCGAGTCATCGGTCGCAGGACCGCCGGGAGCCGGGACGGCTGCTCCAGCGGCGGACGCGGGGGCGAAGGGCTCCCTCGCTACCGGCGCGCGGGACGAGGGCCCGGCGAAGGCGGCCGTTGCGGAGGGCGCCGAGCCTTCTATTGAGGCGCAGAAAAACTCCCCGGTCGGGAAGAGCGGCGCCAACCATGAAGGTGGCGGCTCGCCGGTCGCGGCCGCGCCGCTCAGTGGGGGGACGGTTGATCCTCTCAGGGAGGCGTCGGCAGCCCTTGATGACCGGGATTATGCGACCGCTCAGCGTCTTTTTGCGGCGATCGGACGGAAGGATGTCGCCGAGGCGATCAAGGACGCGTTGGCGGCCCTCGATCGCGAGGATTATGCGAAGGCTCACGGACTTTTTGAGGCGCTCCGTCAGAACGGCGCCGCCGTCGCGCAGGCGAAGGAATCGGCGCCGCCCAGGCCGGCGCCCCCTAAGCCCGCAGCGCTGGCGGGGGCTCCAATGGCGCCCGAGCCCCGGGATAAGGCGCAGAAACCCGCAACATCGCCGTTCGAAGTGATTCCGAGCGCGGACGCGGCCTATCGCCGGCCCTTGCCTCAGGCGGAGAGGGCAAAATCGCGCCGGTTTAAGCCGCTCTTGGCTGGAACCGGCTTGGTGTTGCTTGCGATCTTCGGCGTATCCGCCATTTACGGTTCGCCGCTGAACTGGACGTTCCCGACCACAAAAAGCGAGGCGCTCGCCAGCCTTTCTTCGGCCGCTGGCGGTCTGAGGGCAGACCTGGATGCGATCAGGGGCCGAATCGGGCGCGGGGAGGAGCGGTCCGCGACGCCCGACCTCAGCGCCGCGCTCACACAGGCGACGGTCCGGCTCGACCGGATCGAGCGCGAGTACGGTGCGCTTTTTGACAAGCTCAGCGAGCGCGACCAGGATTCCTCGTCCAAATTTGCCGATATCGCGGCGCGGCTCGATAAATTGGAGAAAAAAGCCGCCTTGCCGGCGACGCCTGCCCCAGAATCCGCCGATGTCGTGGCGAGGCTCGATAAACTGGAGAAGAGGGTCGCTCTCGCGGCTGCGCCGGCCTCGGAAATTGCCGGTCTCACGACCAGGCTCAACAAGTTGGAGAAAAAAGCCGCCGCAGGCGCAAGTTCACCCCTTCCGCCTACGAGGCAAGCGGCGCTGGCAAGGCCGGAACCTTCCGCCTCGAATGAAACAGCCAGATCCGAGGACCGAGGCCCTTTGCTCCGAGACTATAGCGTCGAGAATGTGCGAGACGGCGTCGCGCTGGTTGACAGCCGCTATGGTCAGCAAGAGGTGGCGCCCGGAGATTCCATCCCTGGAGCGGGGCGTGTCCTGCGAATTGAGAGACGGGGAGGCGACTGGTTCGTCCTGACAAGCCGCGGACTCATTGCGAGCGGCCCGGGCCCCTAGTAACGGGGCTCGCTCGCAAGCGCGGCCCTTCTCTGGGGGGATGCCTCACAAGAGCCGCTAGACGAAATTCCAAAACTCGGGTGCGACCGCCCCTCGCAATGGACGCCCCCCTTGCGCCGTGTTAGGAGCGCGCCCAATTCAGGAGCGCCGGCCTGTTACACCGGCGCGCTTCCGCATCCGGAACCTTCATGCAGTCGGTCCTGCTGGTCATCCATATTCTGATCGTCATCGCGCTGATCGCGGTCGTTCTCCTGCAGCGCTCCGAGGGCGGCGCGCTCGGAACGGGCGGGGGGACCGGCAACTTCATGACCGGCCGGGGACAAGCAAACGCGCTCTCGCGCGCGACCGCGATCCTCGGCGCGCTCTACTTCGCCACCGCGCTTCTGATGTCGATCCTGTCGAGCTGGAGCCGGGCGCCCCATTCGATCATCGAGAGAGGCCCGGCGCCGGCCGGGCAGACCGCGCCGACGCCCATTTCGCCCGGCAACATTCTCGACCAGCTCAAGAAGCTGGAGGGGCAGTCGAGCGCGCCTTCGACGCCTTCGCCGGCCCCGGCCGCGCCAGCCGCTCCCGCCGCCCCGGCGCCGAAGCCCTGACGTCCTGCTCGAACAGCGGCCCCCTTGCCCTTGTTCCGCGACGAGCGCCGCGTTCGCCACCAGGCCGAGCAGATGTTCGACCTCGTCGCCGACGTCGAGCGCTACCCGGAGTTCGTTCCGTTGTGCAGGGCGCTCAAGGTGCGCGGCCGGAAGCCGGAGGCGGACGGGCGCGAGACGCTGGTCGCCGACATGACGGTCGGCTACAAGCTCATCCGCGAGACGTTCACGAGCCGCGTCGCGCTCGACAAGCCGCGTCTCAAGGTCACGGTCCACTATATCGACGGGCCGTTCAGCCGGCTCGAAAACATCTGGACCTTCAAGGACGAGGCCGAAGGCGAGGGCTCGCGGGTCGGCTTCTTCATCGATTACGAGTTCAGGAGCCGAACCTTAAGCGCGCTGATGGGCTCGATGTTCGACGTGGCGTTCCGCAAATTCGCCGGCGCCTTCGAACGGCGCGCCGACGCGGTCTACGGGCGGGCCTAGCGGCGGGCCGCGCCGATTACGGCTTGGCCGCAGGCTTCGGAGGCGGCGAAGGGATCGCGCTGTTCGGCGCGCCCTTGATCGCGCCCGAGAGCGGCGCGTCCTTATGCTTGATTGTCTGTTCCGTCACCTCGGTCAGCGAATCCGGATTGATGATCATCATCACCGCGTTGCCCTGAGAATCCTTGGCCCGGACCACGAAGGACGATGGCATGATGGTGATATTGGTGAATCCGGCCTTGGCGAGGTCATCGCGCAGTTTCTGACCGAGATGCGCTGGCCCTTGCGGGTTGGGCGCGGCGTTCTGGCCGTTGATCGATCCGGCCGGCGCCGTGTCCGTGCCCGCGGCCGCCGAGCCGGCGAAACCGCAGCTCAGAAGAAGCGCACATGCGATCCTGCTGAAAGCAGTCATGGGCCTTCATCCTCCAAGATCGCC
>DATNBG010000143.1:0-2954 GCA_035572075.1 Roseiarcus sp.
TCGACAACCCCAGGGAGCCATTCGAGCGAATGGGGTCGCCCGAGGAGACGGTCGACCGGCTGGTTCGCCTCTACGATGAAGCGACCGACGCGTTGCGCCACGCGGTCGAGCGCTTTCTTGACGAGGGCGAGCCGCCCTCGAGCGCGACCCGCGCCTTGTTCCGCTATCCGGCGCTGCGCCTGACCTATGCGCCAAGCGGCCCGGCGCTCTCGAGCCCGCGCGCCTTCGCCAAGTTCAGCGAGCCCGGAGTCTATGCAACGACCGTGACCCAGCCGGCCGAGTTTCGCGCCTACCTGCTCGAACAGCTTGGGCCGCTGGTGTCGGAATATGGCGCGACGATCGAGGTCGGCGTCGGCGCCCAGGAGATTCCCTACCCTTACGTGATCGAAAGCGGCGATGAGCTGACGCACGCCGGGGGCGCCGATGTCGCGGAGCTGGCGCGCTTCTTTCCCGTGCCATCGCTCGCCACGATCGGCGACGAAACCGCGGACGGCGAGTTCGACTTCGGGCCCGAGCGGCCGCTCGCCCTGTTCGACGCGCCGAGGGTTGACTATTCGCTCCGGCGCCTCGTTCACTATACCGGCTCCGACTGGCGGTCGATGCAGCCCTGGGTGCTGCTCACCAACTACCACCGCTATGTCGACCAGTTCGTGCAATGGGGCCTAAAGCAGCTCCACGCCGGAACCGGGGTCGAGAAGGTCATCCTGCCCGGCAACGTGGCCATCGATTCGTCGATTGAGCCGGCGGAGGCGGAGGCGCGGGCGGGGGCCGTCGCCTGGCACCGCTTCCAGATGCCCGCCTATCATTGCGTGCGCGCCGACGGGCGCGGGATCAGCCTGGTCAACATCGGCGTCGGGCCCTCGAACGCCAAGACCATCACCGATCACATCGCGGTCTTGAGGCCCCATTGCTGGCTGATGATCGGTCATTGCGCAGGACTGAGGCAGTCGCAGGTGATCGGCGACTACGTGCTGGCGCACGCCTATCTCAGGCGCGACAACATCCTTGACGACGCTGTGCCGCTGATGGCGCCGATCCCGGCGCTCGCCGAAGTGCAGGTCGCGCTGCAGGAGGCGGTGGCCAAGGTCACCGGCGACCGGGGCGAAGCGCTGAAGCGGCGCCTGCGAACCGGCACCGTCGTCACCAACGACAACCGCAACTGGGAATTGCGCTGGTCGCAGGAGCGGCGGCTCATCAACGTCTCGCGCGCCATCGCCGTCGACATGGAATCGGCCACCATCGCCACCCAGGGTTTCCGCATGCGGGTGCCCTATGGCACGCTGCTCTGCGTCTCCGACAAGCCGCTGCATGGCGAGATCAAGCTGCCGGGCGCCGCCAACGCATTTTATGAGCGCGCCATCGCGGAGCATCTCAGGATCGGCATTGCCGCGATCAGCCTGTTGCAGAGCCAGGACGACACACTGCACTCGCGCAAGCTCAGGAGCTTCGACGAGCCGCCGTTCCGGTGAGGAGGCAATCGGCCGCTTAAATGACCACGACCGGCGTGCCGATGTGCACTCTGTTATACAGGTCAATTATGTTCAAGTCGCGCATCCGGATGCAGCCCGAGGACACATGCCCGCCGATTTCCGACGGCTCGTTGGTCCCGTGGATGCGGATCAGCGTGTCGCGGTCGTCTCGGAAGAGATAGAGGGCGCGCGCGCCGAGCGGATTGTCCCACTGGCCCTGCAGGGGCCCGTGCTGCTTGTAGACCTGGAACTGCGGCCAACGCTCCATGATCGAGGCGGTCGGCATCCAGGTCGGCCATTCCTTCATCGCTCCGACCTCGGCGCGGCCCGTCCACCCCATATATTCCGCGCCGCTCGCGATCCGGTACTGGACCGCCTGGCCGTGGGGCAGAACGTAGTAGAGATAGTTCTGCCCGGTATCGACAACGATGGTCCCCGGCTTCTCAGCCGTATGATACGCGACGATGCTTCGGCTGGCGGGAATCTTCCATTCGTCCGGTTCGGCGAGCGCCATCATCTGCTTGTCGCGCGCGCTGAGCTGCGGGTCGGGAAGGCCGGACTGGATCACCGGGGTGCAGCCGCTCGCCAACGCGCCAACCGCCAGCGAAAGCCCCACAATCACCACATTCGCCTTCATCGTCCGCCCCGTCGATCGCACCGGTAACGCTTTCCTTACCATAAAACGTAACGGTTTCACGAAAGTTACCGAGCGTAAACGCTAAAGCTCTTCACGAAACCGCGAGCGCCGCCTGGATGTCCCCATCCAAGTTTCGCCATGAATCTTTTTAGCGAACCAAGCCGGTTGAGTCCAACATCTTGTTGCGAAGCCATTTGCCGAATGCTCACGAGCGAGGCAAAAATGCCACAATCGCGGCAAGGTTCCCGCGGCCCGCATTAACCTTGTTCCCGGAGCGAGACATGAAGGAATGGCCGGCGCGCCTCGTTCTCATTGGGGCCGGGAAGATGGGGGGAGCGATGGCCCAGGGCTGGCTCGACGCCGGCCTTCCCCCATCCTCGCTCGCCATCCGCGAGCCCAATCCGTCGCCCGGGATCGCTTCGCTCGCCGCGAACCGGGGCGTCGCCCTCAACCCTCCTAGCGCGGCCCCGCCCGACATGCTCGCGCTCGCCGTCAAGCCGCAGAGCCTCGATCAGGCCGCCCCCGGGATCGCGGCGCTCGCGGCCGAAAACACGCTCGTGCTCTCGATCATCGCCGGCAAGACCATCGCCAACCTCAAGGCGCGGCTTCCTCAAACGCGGGCTTTCGTGCGGGCGATGCCGAATACGCCGGCCGCGATCGGCCGGGGCGTCACCTGCGCCTTCGCCAGCGCGGAGGTCAATGCCGATCAGCGGCGCTGGTGCGAGCGCCTGCTCGGCGCGATCGGAGCGTTTTTCTGGCTCAAGGAGGAGAGCTTAATCGACGCGGTGACGGCGATTTCGGGCTCGGGCCCGGCTTATGTGTTCGCGCTGACCGAGGCGCTCGCCGCC
>DATNBG010000144.1:0-8390 GCA_035572075.1 Roseiarcus sp.
CGGAGCGCCGGTCAGCCGGTATAGGCGATCTTGATGAGGGTCGGCGTCTCGACGGTCGTCGTGGCCACGGTTGCGCCGTTCACCACCATGTTGATCGCAGTGTCCGTACCGCCGTTCGCGACAAAGTCCAGCCCATGACCGCCCATGGCCGAGTCGAAGTAGATTTCGCCGAAGTTGGGCATCGGCGGATTGACGCCACCCACTTCCGGCCGTTCGAGTATCCATTCGGCCTGATTTTCCAACGAGGCCGTGCCGGAAGGAGCATCGAAGACGAAGCCCGCGTGGACGCCGCTGGTCAGGTTGAGCAAGCTGAAGAACGCCTCGGTTGGCGAGTCCAGACAAATCAGGCCGAGCATGGTGTCCCCGAAGCTGACCGGGAGGTTCGTGATCGCCGCCCAGGAATTGGGGAACCACTCATAGACGGCATAGCAACTCTTGCTGACGCTGCCGTTCGTGGCCTTCGACACCGACTGGATGGTGCCGATCTGGGTGACATCCGAATTCCCGTCAATGCCAATAAACGCGAACGTATACTGGTCGCCGCCTCCAGCGGCGGACGCGACATCGGGGACATTCCACTGACCTAGAACCCAGGTGAAAGTCTGGCTTCCCGTCGCGTGCACGACGGCGCCCGACCAGGTGGAATTCGTGACCGACACGACGTCCCGCCGCGGGCGGCCTCGAGGTTTGACGTCGGGAAGCAACTCCTCCAACGGCTGGAAAGTCGGCGTGATGTGCGTTATCTTGCGCGAGAAAATCTCGTCCCAGCGCGCGGCGAGTTGCGGGTGGATTTTTGGATCGGGTCGCTGCGGAAGGCCGTAGCGCCGCAACTCACGCGCCGATGCCTTACGCGGGTCGAATCCCTTGGGCGGCAATGGGAGAACTCTGACGCCGCCAGCGTTCCGAGGTTTGCTATGAGACATGGACGCCTCCGCTCGTTTCTGCCCTTGTGGTCGTCGATTAGCCCAAGGGCGTCACTCTCCATGACCGCGCAAGCGCAAAAAAACTGTGACGAAGCTCACAACTCGCTCCGGTCAGCGATCGAATCGGATTGGATCGAGAAGCTAAACTGGAATCATCCTCCCTAAGGCCTCGAACATCAGCTGCAAATCCTCACGCCGCGACAGGCGGTGATCGCCGTCCTTGACGAGCGTCAGCGTCGCCGGATCGCCAAGCCTCTGCATCAGCTTGAGCGTATGGGAATAGGGCACGTCCTCGTCGCGCATGCCCTGCAGCACCACGGTCGGCGCGCGGGTGCGAATCATGGCGCCGAGCATGAGATGCTTGCGTCCGTCCTCGATGAGGTCGCGGGTGAGGCAGTCGGGCTCGCCCGAATAGGCCGACGGCCTTCGCCACACGCCTTGCTCCATGATCGCGCGCCTGGCCTCCTCGGGCGCCTTCTCCCAAATGAGCGCCTCGGTGAAGTCGACCGCGGGCGCGATGAGAATGAGGCCCTTGACGCGCTCCGTCTCGCCCGCCTCGGCAAGCGCCCGGGCGGCGAGCAGCGCCAGCCACCCGCCCATCGACGAGCCGACCAGGATCTGCGGCCCCTCGCTCTCGGCCCTAATGAGCGCCAGCGCCTCCTCGAGCCAGCGCGAGATCGCGCCATCCTCGAGCCGCCCGCCGGAGCGCCCGTGGCCTGAATAGTCGAACCTGAGGAAACCGAGGCCGAGCCGCCCGGCCTCGGCGTCGAGCGCGGTCGCCTTGGTCGAGTCCATGTCGGAGCGATAGCCGCTGAGCCAAACCACGCCCGGGGCGCCGCTGCGCACTGGCGCGCGCCGGCGAAAGGCGATACGCCGTTGATTCGGGGCTAGGCCTACGATGAAAACCCGCGGCTCTGCGTCCGCCACACTGATCTCGCTCATGAGGATTCGATCCGCGCGCGCCGGGTTGGCCCTTGGGGCCGCGCGCGGCAGCGCGGGCTTGGCCGAGCTTTCGCGCCAAGTCAACTGCTCGCGCGCAACGCGCTCTTGCCCTTCGAGGCGCCCATGAGCGTCGACGCGCTCTCGCCCTTCGGGCGCGCGGCGAACGCGCCGCTCGCCGGCAGAACCATTCTCCAGATCGTTCCGCCGGCCGATGCGGGCGGCGACGAACGCTCGACGCTCGCCGTCGCGGCGGCGCTGGCGGAAGCCGGCGCGCGGGCGCTGGTGGCCTGTGATTCCCGCGAGATCGCGGGCGAACTGCAGGCGATCGGCGGCCTCTTTGTCCGCTTTCCGGCGGCGACCAAGAATCCGATCGCCATGTCGCTGAACATGTTCAGGCTTCAGCGGATCATCGCTTCGGAGCGGATCGATCTGGTGCACGCGCGCTCGCGCTGGGCGGCCTGGGCGGCGGTCAGGGCCTGCCGCAAGGCGAAGCGTCCGCTTGTCACTTCGCTTCCGATTGATGGCGGCCGCACGCGACCGCGCACCTCCTTCGAGACCGCGGTCGCGGAGGGCGACATTGTCGTCGCCTCGTCGGAATTCGCCGCTCGCCGCGCGGAGAGCCTCTTTCAGGCCCCCATGCGCCTCAGGGTGGTCCGCCCGGGACTGGACCTTTCCAGGTTTCAGCCGGAACGGGTGAGCGGGCGCCGCGTCGCGGACGTTCGTTCCGCGTGGGGGGTCGCCGCGCATGAACGCGTGGCGCTCATGCCGGCGCGGCTCGCGCCCGGCCGGGGGCCGCAGACGCTGATCGAAGCGGCGGCGCTGATCAAGGGCCAAGGCCTCGACGACGTCCGCTTCGTCCTCTCTGGCGAAGCGGCGAAGCCGGCGTTCGCGCGCGAACTGGACGCGCTCGCGGTCAAGTGCGGCGTCAAGGCGATGGTCGTGCGAGTCGGCGCGCTCGCCGATTCCGCGGCGGCGTTCGTCGGCGCGGCGGCCGTGGTCTTTCCCGCCGCCGACGCCGAGGGCGTCACCCGCGCCTCGATCGAGGCCGCGGGCATGGGGGCGCTGACCATCATCTCGGACGTCGGACCGGCGCGCGAGATCATCGCCGCGCCGCCCCATGGCGAGGCCGAGGCGCGCACCGGATGGCTCGTTCCGCCTCGCGAACCGGCCGCGCTCGCCGGGGCGATCCACGACGCGCTCTCGCTCGGCGCCTCCGCGCGCGAGGCCGTCCGGCGCCGCTCGCGGGCGAAGATCGCCGAAGCCTATTCGCTCGAGCGCATGACGCGCGACACGCTTAGCGTCTACGCCGAGGCGCTGGAGCGATGAGGTGGGATGCGATCGGTTTGAATCGGTCATTGCGAGGAACCCGCGGGCTTGACCCGCGGGGACGAAGCAATCCAGAGGCCGGAGGGCGCCCGACGTTCCCTGGATCGCTTCGCGTACGCTCGCGATGACGCCCGTGCTTCGACCAAATCGGGGCGCGCGCTAATCCGGCGCCGCTTCGGGCGTTTGCACGTGCTCGGGACGGATGCCGAGGCCGATCAGCCGCGCCGGAATGCGACGCAGGATTGGAAAGCTGTTGAAGAGCTTGAAAAACGACGGCGGCTTTGGCCGCTCGTGGGCCTCAAGAACGCGGCTGATGACCCTTCTCTGGATGGTGAGCTGAAGCCATTGGGTGAACCGCATGGGCAGCGTGCGCCGCCGCTCGATGGCCTCAAGGTCCTCGTCCGTCACCCGGCGGTCGCGGAGCGGGGCGGCGAGCCGGTTGGCGGCGGCGACCGCGTCCTGCACCGCCATATTGATGCCGACCCCGCCGACCGGCGACATGGCGTGCGCCGCATCGCCGATGCAGAGAAGACCGGGGCGCCACCATTTCGTGAGCCGGTCGACCGTGACGCTGAGCAGCTTCACGTCGTCCCAGATCTTCAGCTCGCCGACGCGATCTGAGAGGAACGGCGACATTTCGACCACCCGTCCGCGGAACTTGTCGAGGCCCTCCGACTTCACCCGCTCGATCCCGCCTTTCGGAATGACATAGGCGCACTGCCAGTAATCGCCGCGATCGAGCATGATCATAAATCGGCCCGCCTCGATGTGGCCGAAGGTCTCGGCGCTGTCGCCCGTCTTGCGTGAGAGGCGGAACCATAAGACATCCATCGGCGCGCCGTAGTCGTCGCTCTTGAGGCCGGCCTTCTCGCGCACGGTCGAATGGCGTCCGTCGCAGCCGACCACAAGGTCGGCGCGGATGGCGAGCGCCCCGTCCGGCGTCCTGGCGATCACGCCGGCGACGCGCCCGTTCTCCTCGATGAGATCGGTCGCCTCCGCCTGCATGCGCAGGTCGAAGGTCTTGTAGCGCCTGCCTTGCGCGGCGAGGAAGTTGAGCAAGTCCCACTGCGGCATGAGCGCGATAAATTTGCAGTGGGTCGGCAGGTGGCGAAAGTCCACGAACGCAAGGCGCTCGGCGCCCACCTGGCCGGTCAACTTTTCGACCTTCTGATGCGGCAGCTTGAGGAATTCGTCGATGAGCCCGAGCTCGAACATGATTTCGAGCGTCGAGGGGTGAACCGTGTCGCCGCGGAAGTCACGAAAGAAATCGGCGTGCTTCTCGAGAATCACGACGCGGACGCCCGCGCGCGCCAGAAGGAACCCGAGCATCATCCCGGCGGGTCCGCCGCCGGCGATGCAGCACTGGGTCGTGATGGTCGAATCGGCCACGTCGGTCAGTTTCTTCCCGAAAGAGAATAAACTCAAATCAAGACCGCATTACAAAGAGGGCGCGCCGCGGGACATGGCGACGATCGACATGCGAGGAGGTTCCGCTCCGCCGCCGTTGGGATCGCGGCCAGGCGCTCGGGCGACGTCGGCGAAACCTCGCGACCGGCCCATCGGTCGTCAGGAGCGCGCAAAAAAGACCATCGCGCTTCGGTCCGCGATCTGCCGCATCAGCGGGATGTCGGCCAGGGGCGTGTCTTGCAGGATGTCGCGGCCCACCACCGCGAAGTCCGCCCCGTCCCGCCTCCCCGACGCCGAGCCGTCATGCAGCGCCAGCGAGGAGAGGGCGCACTGGGCCGCCCAGAATGACCGGCGGCCCTGCAGATAGCCTTCGAGCAGGGCCTGAGCGCCTTCCTCGGCCGATTCGGTCGTCCTCAACACGGCCTCGACGGACTCGCCCGCTTCGAACCACCCGTCAGCAGCGTCGCTTGCGACCACCGCCTCGTGCGCTTCAGTGACCGCCGCGGAGTCGTCCTCGCCGGCCATCCCGGCGAGCGCCGAGTCAAGGATTTCGGCGGTCGTGGCAATGTCCGGAGCGAGCGAATCGACGCCGGCCGTCTCCAAGGCCTGCACCAGGGCGAATGGCGGCGGGGCGCCCCGCGTTACATTGCGGCCGAGCGCGAGCCGAAGCAGCTTCGTCCACGCTGCGAGCGGAACCACGCGGACGCCGGTCGAGGCGCCGGCGCTGTGCTCGATTGCTGCTACCTCACGTTCCGGAAGGTCATCGAGCAACAGACATTCGGTCAAGCCTTGCGGCTTGGCCATCAGCGAGACGAAAGCGAAGCGCGACCCGCGCTTTATTCTCAAGAAAAGTCCGGACGCGCCCGATCCGTCGCAGGCGGAAGCGCTCGCCCTGACGATGTTCGCGCCGCCGGTCAGAGCCGCGCCAGCTTCCGCGCGCGGGACCGCCTGGTCAAGGGCGTCTCGCAGGGTCGCGGCGAGCCAGGGGCGGATCATCTCGATGCGCCGGCGGGCCTGGGCGTCGAGCGTCCCGCGGGCGGCGGAGGCGGCGAGGCCGCGAATCGCCGCCAATGCGAGCGGCGCCTCGGGATCGAGCAGGAAGCCGACGCCGGTCTGGACCGCGTGAGCGTCCGTGTCGGCGGCCAAGGCTTCGATCAGGGAGACCTTGTACTTGAGCGGGAAGATCGCGATCAGCGATCGAAGCTCTTCGTGCGCCTCAAAAGGGTCGTCAGCGAAACTCCGCAGCAGCGGTTTTACGAGCGTGCGGTGCGACTCCTCTCCCGGCTCAGGGAAAAGGCCGCCCTCCAGATATCGGCCCATCAGGGCGCGCGCTCCGTCGCCGATGTCGACCTGCGATCCGGCGAACAGCCTGCCGAGGACAACGAGCGCGCTCGGATGGATTTCATCGCGCCGGGCCGCCCTGCCGATCTTGTCGCGCGCGGCCGCCAGCGTTTCGCGCGCCTCCGGATCGCCGCCGTTCGCGTCGATTCGCAGTCGCTCCAGTTCGCCGGCGAGCGAGGACATGGCCTCCGCGTCGGGCATGTCCTTAAGTCCCTCGGGGCGAAGCTCGAGGAACTCATCGATCATGTCCTCGAGGCTCTCGCCTTGCTGGCCGCTGGCGAGGAGCATCCGCAGAACTGACAGATCAACGTCCCTGAGCCCGGTCTCGCGCCGGTTCGCGCGGCTCTTCCTCAACTTTGGTCTTGGCGGCTTCACGGCAAGCTTCTTCATCGGCGCCTCGGCGTAGCAGAATCGCGCCGCCGAACGTAACGCCTCCTTGCTTGTCCGGCGACCTCGCTCGCCCAGTCATCCACAGGGACGCCGAAGGGCCGCTTAGTTCTTGATGAACGCGCCGGTGCGCAGATCGGTCAGCGCCTGGCGGATTTCATCCTGCGTGTTCATCACGATCGGCCCGTGCCAGGCGACCGGCTCGCGCAAAGGCCGGCCCGAGACGAGAAGAAAGCGCACGCCCTCTTCGCCCGCCTGGACCACGATCTCGTCGCCCGCGCCGAACACCACCAGCGAGCGGTCGCCGACCCGATCGCGCACCAGCACGTCCGCGCCGTTCACCTCCGCCTCGCGCAAGACCCCGAACGGCTCGGAGGAGTCGGCGAAAGTCGCCGAGCCCTCGAAAATATAGGCGAAGGCCTGGCGGAAATCCTCGACCTGGAGGCGCTTCTTCTTGCCTGCCGGCACGAAGACGTCGAGATAACGGGGCTCGGCGGCGACGCCGTCGACCGGGCCTTTTCTGCCCCAGAACTCGCCGCAGATGACGCGCACGCGCGCGCCGTCGTCGTCGACGACCTCGGGGATCGCGCTTGCGGGAACGTCCTGGTAGCGCGGCCTGGTCATCTTGAGATGCGCGGGCAGGTTGGCCCACAATTGAAAGCCGTGCATGCGGCCCTTCGCGTCGCCGGTTGGCATTTCCTGATGCAGGATGCCGCTGCCGGCGGTCATCCATTGCACGTCGCCCGAGCTCAAGGTTCCGCGGTTGCCGAGGCTGTCGCCGTGATCGACGCTGCCCGCCAGCACATAGGTGATGGTCTCGATGCCGCGATGCGGGTGCCAGGGAAAGCCCGCCCGATAGTCCGCGGGGTCATCGTTGCGGAAATCGTCCATCATCAGGAACGGATCGAAATCGGACGTGTCGCCGAAGCCAAAGGCGCGGCGGAGCCTGACCCCCGCCCCCTCCATGGTCGGAACGGACTGGCTGAGGCGTTTGACGGGACGAATGGACATGAGCCCTCCTGGTCGAACAGCGATCGATCTGGCTTCCGAAATACTGGCGATGAGTTCAGCTTTGAGCCTGAAAAAGTCGCCAAGTTCTTTGACCGGAAACCATGTTGGCCGGCAACATAGGTATAGGAAGCAGTCGCCGCAAGTCTATCAAAAGAAGCGATCATATCTATCGGCGGGCGTGAACGCTGGGCGCCTTCGGCCTTCCGCCGACGACCGTCGAGGCCGCAGCGCCGGCGGCGGCCGCGCGCTCAAGCGCGGGCTGAATATCCGCGCCGGAAAGGCGGGCGGCGAGAAAGGCGGCGACGAAGGCGTCGCCCGCGCCCGTCGTGTCGATCGGCTCGATCTTCGGCGCGTCGACACGCCAGCGGCGCGCGCCTTCCACGGCCTCGGCGCCGGCCGCGCCGCGCTTCACGACCACCAGCGGATAGCGTTCCGCCAGCCGCGCGCACTGGGTTTCGGGATCGTCGGAGCCTGCGAGAATCGCCGCCTCTTCCGCGTTGGGGAACAGGATGGACGCGCCTTTCGTCCAGGCGAGAAACTTCTCGGCTCCAATCTCGCGCAAAAATTCCGCCGACGCCGGATCGACGCTGAAGGGCTTTCCGCCCGCGCGCCGCACCGCGTCGAGAACCGCCGCGCGCGGCGAATCGGCGAAGAACGAATAGCCGGAGAGATGGATGTGAGAGGCGTTCGCGATCAGCGCGTCCGGGATGTGGCGCGCCTCGAGCTTTTCGTTGGCGCCGCGGTCGGTGAGGAAGCTGCGCTCGCCGTCCTTGTCGACAAGCGCGATCAGGCGCCCGGTCTCATGCTTAAGATCGCTGGCAAGATGGGGCTTGACCCCGATCGCCTCGAGGCGCGCCGCTTCGCTTTCAACGTCGGCCACGCCGACGCGGGCGACGAAGTCGACGCTGACCCCGAACGAGGCGAGCCAGGCCGCCTGGTTGGCCGCCGAGCCGCCAGGCTGAACCGTGATCGCCGCCCGCCGGTCGGAGCCGCGCGCCAGCGGCCCCTCGGGGCGGACGATGACGTCGGTCATCACGTCGCCGATGACGAGGA
>DATNBG010000145.1:0-2089 GCA_035572075.1 Roseiarcus sp.
TAGTTGGCGATCTCGGCCAGCAGGCCGGTGACGATTTTCGGAGAGGCGTTATCGCCGTCGATCAGCAAGGCCAGGGTTCCGGCCGTGTCATTCGCCATGTCTTCCCCTCCCGTATGTCTTGGTACGCCTCCACCCCCTGGCGCGTACGATCAAATCATCGCGTCAGAATCGGCGTGTGAACCGATCCAGAACCAGATCGGGTCCGGGTCGTTCCGAACCGCCAAAGGCAGGTCGCGGGCGCCGACGCGAACCGACCGGAAGCGCCCGACTCTCTTCAGCTGCAAGGAAGGTGTCGCGGATTCTCTTTCAGAAGAGTGTAGTTCTTGCTGGCCGGCGCTCCAATAAGCTCCGGGAGCTTCGCATACGCCTCCCAGAAGGATGGGCCGGCGAAGTGTTTCACATTTCGCGCGCGCGGCCGGCGCGGAAATCGGAGAGCGCCTGTTCGGCGAGCCGGTCAAGCCGGCCCGCTTTGGCGTCCCGCTCACCCCATCTTTCCCTCAACAGTCGTCGCCCCCTGAAATGGCCGGGACCACGAGCCATCGCGTTGAAGATCCCAAAGATTTGACGAAGACGGATTCGACATATAAATTGTATGTCGATAAATCCAATTTCGAGCGCCGCTGTGCAGAAGATTCAAGTATTTTTGCGCGAGGACCAGAAGACGGCTTTGAAGTCCCTTTCGGCGCGAACTGGAGTGCGCCAGTCGGATCTCGTCCGCCAAGGCGTTGATCTCCTGCTTGAAGGCGCGTCGCGGCGAACGACGGACTGGCGCGAGGCGACTCGCGCGGCCGCGGGGCTCTGGCGGGAGCACAACGATCTCGATGCGATGAACGACGGGCTGCGCGCCTCGTTGAGGAGACGCTTTCCGGCCGTGTACGGCCGGTAGCGGTGCTGCTCGACACGTGCATTGTGATCGACGTGCTGCGTGGAAGGGATGCGGCTTTTGATTTTGTGTTGAGCCTCGAAGATGCGCCCGCGCTCTCTGCTGTGACGGTGACCGAGCTTGTCGCTGGATGCAGGAACGTCAAGGAACGCCGCGAAATCGACCGATTGCTCTCGCACTACGTCATCCACGACATCAATCGCGATATCGCCGGTCTCGCCGGCGATTACGTCCGGCAATATGGGCCGAGCCATGGGACGGACCCGATCGATGCGTTGATCGCGGCGACCGCCAAAACGATGAGCTTGCCCTTGGCGACGCTCAACGTGAAGCACTTCCCGATGTTCGGCGGGTTGAAGCGACCCTATCGTACATGACCGCGAGAGCCAGCGAGGCGAACGGCTGGCGGGCCTTGCCGCCGCCGCGCGCCCGTGGCATTTGCCCCGCGTGACCGACATGACCCAAACTGAACAGCGAGCCGCGCCGCGTATCTCCTTTGTCTCCCTCTGCTGCCCGAAGGCTTTGGTCGACAGCGAGCGGATCCTCACCCGGCTGCGCGCCGAGGGCTATGAGCTTTCGCGCACCCATGCGAACGCCGACGCGGTGATCGTCAACACCTGCGGCTTTCTCGACAGCGCAAAGAAGGAATCGCTCGCGGCGATCGGCGAGGCGATGAACGAGAACGGCAAAGTGATCGTCACCGGCTGCATGGGGGCCGAGCCCGGTCCGATCCGCGACGCCTTTCCCAATGTGTCGGCGATCACCGGGCCGCAGGCGTTCGAGAGCGTGATGGAGGCGGTGCGCGCCGCGGCGCCCGCGCCGCGCAATCCGTTCGCTGATCTCATTCCGGGCGAAGGCGTGAGGCTCACGCCGCGCCACTACGCCTATCTCAAGATCGCCGAAGGCTGCGACAACCGCTGCACGTTCTGCATCATCCCGAGCCTGCGCGGCCGGCTCGTCTCGCGCTCCGCGGGCGACGTTCTCCGCGAGGCCGAGCGGCTGGTGAAGGCGGGGGTGAGGGAGCTCATCGTCATCGCGCAGGATACGAGCGCCTATGGCCGCGACCTCAAATACGCGACAAGCCCATGGCGCGACCGCGGGGTCGCCGCGCGCTTCCTCGACATCACGCGCGAGCTTGGCTCGCTCGGCGCCTGGGTGAGGCTGCAATATGTCTATCCTTATCCGCATGTCGACGAGGCGATCAAG
>DATNBG010000146.1:0-8484 GCA_035572075.1 Roseiarcus sp.
CTTGCGGGAGGGAGGAAGGCATAGAGCCGGTTGCGCGTTGCGTGCGCGGCTCTATAAGTCCCGCCGACGTTTCGGGGCCAAAGCCCCTCCATCGTCATGGCCGGGCTTGTCCCGGCCATCCACGTGTTTCGGCCCGCACAACCTTGGCCCTCTGAACGACAGGTCCACGGGATGCAGGCGTCGATTTCGCAACCCGCGATCTTGAAGCGGAGCGGCGTGGATGGCCGGGACAAGCCCGGCCATGACGACTCCTCTCGCAGAGAGCCGCCAGAACCATGTCCAGCCCGAAGTCCAAGATCAAGCGCGTCGTCCTCGCCTATTCGGGCGGACTCGACACCTCGATCATCCTCAAGTGGCTGCAGACCGAATACGGCGCCGAGGTCATCACCTTCACCGCCGATCTCGGCCAGGGCGAGGAACTGGAGCCCGCGCGCAAGAAGGCGGAACTGCTCGGCGTCAAGCCCGAGCACATCTTCATCGAGGACCTGCGCGAGGAATTCGTGCGCGACTACGTGTTCCCGATGTTCCGCGCCAACGCGCAATATGAGGGCCAATATCTGCTCGGCACCTCGATCGCGCGGCCCCTCATCGCCAAGCGCCTGGTCGAGATCGCCCATGAAACGGGCGCCGACGCCATTTCCCACGGCTCGACCGGCAAGGGCAACGATCAGGTTCGCTACGAATTGTCGGCCTACGCGCTCGACCCCGACATCAGGATCATCGCGCCCTGGCGCGAATGGAAGTTCGCCTCCCGCACCGCGCTGCTCGCCTTCGCCGAGCAGCATCAGATCCCGATCGCCAAGGACAAAAGGGGAGAAGCGCCGTTCTCGGTCGACGCCAACCTCCTGCACTGCTCCTCCGAGGGCAAGGTGCTCGAGGACCCGGCCGAGGAGACGCCCCATTACGTCTACTCGCGCACCGTCGATCCGGAACAGGCGCCGGACAAGCCGACCGTGATCGAGATCGCGTTCGAGAAAGGCGATCCGGTCGCGATCGGCGGCAAGGCCATGAGTCCGGCGGCGCTACTCGCCGCCCTCAACACGCTCGGCCACGACAATGGGATCGGCCGGCTCGACCTGGTCGAGAACCGCTACGTCGGCATGAAGTCGCGCGGCATGTACGAGACGCCGGGCGGCACGATTCTGCTCGCTGCGCACCGCGCCATCGAATCGATCACACTCGACCGCGGCGCGGCCCACCTCAAGGACGAGCTCATGCCGAAATACGCCGAGCTCATCTACAACGGCTTCTGGTTCTCGCCCGAGCGCGAGCTGTTGCAGGTCCTCATCGACAAGAGCCAGGAGATGGTCTCAGGCACAGTTCGCCTCAAGCTCTACAAGGGCGGCGTCCATGTGATTGGCCGCTCGAGCCCATACTCGCTCTACGACCAGGACCTCGTCACCTTCGAAGAAGGCGCCGTCGCCTACGACCACCGCGACGCTTCGGGCTTCATCAAGCTCAACGCGCTGCGCTTGAGGACGCTGGCCAAGCGGAAGAAGAAGGCGGCGGGACAATGAGCGGCTCCTCCCGGTTTTGCTTGAAGCAAGCGGCCCTCCTCACTTCAGCCTGACGCCCTTCGCCTTCGCGGCGGCGGCGACGAACTTCATCGTCTGCCCGGACGCGTCCTTGAGCGGCTCGGCGGTCGCACGATCGGAAATCTCCGCAAAGCGGGCGGCGATCGTCTCGGGCGTGCGCTCGCTCTCGTCGAGCCAGACGCCGGGCGTCTCGCCGATATGGGTCACTGCGAAGACCCCGGCGCCGGCGCCCAGAATGACGCGCGAGGGCGCGTCTTCGCTGACCAGGAACAGCACGCCTGGCGTCACCGCTTCCGGCGGCATGAGCTCTGCCGCGACCGGCGGCAGCAAGCCTTCGGTCATCGCGGTCAGCGCCGTCGGCGCGAGCACGTTCACGCGGATGTCGTGCTTCACGCCCTCGAGATGGAGCACGTTCATGAGCCCGATCATGCCGGCCTTGGCCGCGGCATAGTTTGCCTGGCCGAAATTGCCGTAGATTCCAGAGGCCGAGGAGGTGAGCAGGATGCGCCCATAATTGCGCTCGCGCATGCCGGCCCATACCGCCTTCGCGCAATTGGCCGAGCCGATCAGATGCACGCGGAGCACGAATTCGAAATCCGCCATCTCCATTTTGGCGAAGGTCTTGTCGCGCAGCACGCCAGCGTTGTTGACGAGAATGTCGACACGGCCCCATGTCTTTTCCGCCCGCGCCGCCATCGCCGAGACCTGGTCAAAATCGGCGACGTCGGCGGCATCGGCGATCGCGGTTCCGCCGGCTGTGCGAATCTCCTCCACGACCTTGAGCGCATTCTCGGAGGGCGCGCCGTTCCGGCCTATATCGTTGACGACGACCTTCGCGCCGCGCGCCGCAAGTCCCAGAGCGTGCGAACGCCCGAGACCTGAGCCGGCGCCGGTGACAATGGCCACCCTTCCGTCAAACTGGATTGTCATGACGCTCCCTTACACGCGTATTCTTTTCTTGAAGCCCCTTCTATAGCCGCCTTTCGCCGGTGCAACGTTCGCGCCTCGTTACACAGGTGTCATATTTGCGCGTCAAAGACCGCTCTGGCGGGGAAATGCGTGATTCCTGCCGACGATTCGCTCACGAGAAGCGCGCCATGACTGGAAAAACCGGAAGCGACGTCGAAGACCTTCGCGCCCTGCTCGCCGAAGTCAAAGCGCTGCGCGAAGACGTCGAGCGCAAAGGCGCCGAGCTCAGAGGCGCGTGGGGCGCCGGCGCGGGCGCGTCGAAGATCACGCCCCGGGTTCTCAATCTTTCCCTTTACCTCGCGCTGCGCGAGCACGATCTGACCGACCTTCAATACCGGCTCTCGGCGCGGGGGCTCTCTTCGCTTGGGCGCAGCGAGAGCCACGTGGCGCTGGCGCTCGACGCCCTCATTACGACGCTCAGACGCCTGACCGGCGAGCCGGGCGCCCCTTATCCGGCGCCGGCGATGGCGAGAGCGGGCGCCTCGGAGCTGGAGGCCGAGGCCGACCGGTTGTTCGGCAAACGGCAAAAGGGCGGCCCGCGCGCCCGAGTGATGGCGACTCTGCCGCCCGAAGCGGCGACGGAGCCCGATTTCGTCAACAATCTGGTGAACGCCGGCATGGACTGTGCGCGCATCAATTGCGCCCACGACGACGCCGAAATGTGGGGGCAAATGGTCGAGCATGTGCGCGCCGCCGCCGCGCGGCTCGAGCGTCCGTGCCGGGTCATGATGGACATCGCCGGCCCGAAGTGCCGCATCCTCAGAGTGAAGGCGCCGCCGAAAACGCGCCTCCTGCGCGGCGACCGGCTCGTCCTGGTCGACGAACTGCGCGAGAAGACCAAGGAGCCGATCGCGTTTTCGCTCAATTTTCCCGAGCTTGTCGACCAGCTCGTCGTCGGCGCGGAAGTGTTCATCGACGACGGCAAGGCGGCGGCGCGAGTGGTCTCCAAGGCGGCCGGCCGGGTCGAGATCGAGGTCTACGCCGCGCGCGAAAAGGGGGTGCGGCTGAAACCGGGCAAGGGCGTCAATTTCCCGGGGACCGAGCTCGATCTGCCGCCGCTGACCTCGAAGGACTTCCGCGACCTCGACTTCATCGCCTCTCACGCAGACCTGATCGGCTATTCGTTCGTGCAGCGGGTCGACGACATCGAGCTTCTGCAGGACCATCTGGCGGCGCGCGCTCCCAAGCGCGAGCCGCAGGGACTGGTGCTCAAGATCGAGACGCCTCTCGCCGTGCGCAATCTGCCGCCCCTCATCCTGCAATCGGCGGCGCACAATCCGACGGCGGTGATGATCGCGCGGGGCGATCTCGCGGTCGAGCTTGGCTTCGCCAGGCTCACCGAAATGCAGGAGGAGATCCTGTGGCTGTGCGAGGCGGCGCACACGCCGGTGGTGTGGGCGACGCAGGTGCTGGACAATTTTGTCCGCGACGGCGTGGCGAGCCGCGCGGAAATGACCGACGCGGCGATGGCGCAAGGGGCTGAATGCGTGATGCTCAACAAGGGCCCGTATCTCGCCGAGGGCGTTGCTTTCCTGCGCGACGTGCTCGCCCGCATGGATCGCCACCGCGCCAAGAAATTCGCGCGCTTCGCTTCGCTCAAGCAATGGGCGTGACGGCGCGCCGCGCCGCAATAGCCGGTGGAAAGACGGCCGTCTTTCGGCCGCCCTACGGCTCCTCGCGGCGACGGCGACGCCTGCGCAGCGTGCGCAGCGATCGCCGCGCGCGTCCTCAGCCTTGCAGGATCTCCCCGAACGGCTCCCAGCTCGTTCCGTTGAAGGTGAGCAGCTGCAACTGCCGGATCGGGTCGAAATCGTCGGGCGAGGTGTTGATGGCGATGCCCGGAATCAGGAGCGGCGCGGCGAAAGCCTTCAGGTTGGCGGCCTGCTTCATCACGTTCTCGCGGGAGAGGTCGTTTCCGCACTGTTTGAGCACCTGGACCATCGTCGCCGCCGCGCCGAACGCATAGCACGCGTTGACGTCGATGTACTCTTTCGCCGACATGTATTTGTCGGTGAAGGCCTTCCATCCCTTGACGTCCGGGTTGTCCTTATAGCGCGGGTCGGTCACGTCGAGGACATATCCGCCCGTGATCAGGCCCTTCGACTTGTCGAGGCCGGCAGGCTTGAGCACGGTCGCGATCGAAACCGACACATTGGTGATGTAGCGCGTCGCGTTCCAGCCGAGATCGAAGGATTTGCGGATCGCCTGGGCGGCGAATTTCGGCGTCGCGACGATGAAAAAGAGATCCGCGCCTGAACCTTGCAGCGTGACCACCTGGGAGTCGACCGTCGGCTCGGAGTTTTCGTAAGTGGCTTCCTTGACGATCATCCCCTCGTGGCTCGCGCCGAGACCCTCCTTGAAACCGACGATGTAGTCCTTGCCGAAATCATCGTTCGCATAGAGGATCGCGATCTTGGCGTCAGGTTTGGTCGCCAGGATCTGCTTGGCGTAGATACGGGCCTCGGTCTCGTAGCTCGGGTTGTAGCCGATGGTCCAGGGAAAATGCTTCGGATCGTTCCACTTGGCCGCGCCGGTGGCGACAAAGAGCTGCGGCACCTTGTGCTCGTTGCAATAGGGCCGGATCGCGGTGTTGGGCGGAGTGCCGAGCGTCTGGAACAGGAACGCCACCTGCTCCTGCTCGACGAGACGGCGAACCTGCTCGACGGTCTTGGGCGGGCTGTAGCCGTCGTCAAGACTGATCAAGTTGAGCTTGCGGCCATTGATCCCGCCCTCATCGTTGATCATCTTGAAGTAGGCGGCCTCCGTGCGGCCGATGACGCCATAGGCCGACGCTGGACCGCTATAGGGCATCGTCTGCCCGATCTTGATCTCGGTCGCGGTGATTCCGGGCGTCGCGTCGGCGTGCGCCGAGCCGGCGCTGGCGGCGAAGGCCGCGGCGGCGGCGCTCGATTGCAGGAATGATCGTCGAGTAAGCATGCTTTCTTCTCCCTTTCCTTCTTGCTATTTTCGCGGCGGCGCACTCGGCGCCGCGGCGTTCCCGTTCACATTGTACGCCGTCTTGCCGGGGCAAAGAAGCGCGCGGCTAAACTCGCCAGGGCCCGCGCGGCGCCGGCGACGCCGGCCGGCATCAACGCCATGACCAGGATCAACAGCACGCCGTAGACCGCGCCGGGCAGCGCCTTCGCGCTCTCGCCGAAATTGACCGTGAGCTGGTCGGCGACATTGGGCACGAACTCGATGAACACCGCCCCGAACAGCATGCCGCCGAGCGAAGCGAGCCCGCCGACGACGATGCCGACCAGAAAGGCCAGCGACAGAGGAAGCCCGAAGCTCTCGGGCGAGACGAAGCCGACCACGATCGCGCTCAAGCCTCCGGCCACGCCGGCATAAAGCGCGCTGACCCCGAAGCAGGTCGTCTTGTAGAGCGCGGCGTTGACGCCCATCGTCTCGGCGGCGATCGGATGGTCGCGGATGGCGATCAGCCCTCGCCCGACCCGCCCCCGGACCAGATTGACCGCCGCCCAGTAGAGCGCCGCCGCGAACGCGAGGCAGAAGAGATAAAGCCATTGGTCGCCGCTGAGCGGCAAGCCGAAGGGCGCATGCGGCTTGGTCAGAAGCAGCCCCATCGGGCCGCCGGTATAGGCGTCGAACCCCTTGTAGGAGAGCATCTGGGGCATCGCGACCGCGAGCGCGAAGGTCGCCAGCGCCAGATAGAGGCCGCCGAACCTGAGCGCGGGAAAGCCGAACAGAAAGCCGGCGATGAAGCAGACGACGCTGGCGATCGGAATCGCCGCCCAATAAGGGACGCCGAGCTTCGCCATAAGGATCGCGGTTCCGTACCCGCCGATCGCGAAGAACGCGCCGTGGCCGAGCGAGATCTGCCCGTTGAACCCGGTCAGAAGGTTGAGGCCAAGAAGCGCGATGGCGAGGATCAGCACTTGGGAGCCCTGGTAGAGGCGATAGCCCGAGGCGAAGAACGGAATGGCGAGGGCGACGATCACGACCGCGGCCGTGACGATCGAAGCGATGCGCCCGTTCCGCCGCGCCATCGTCACACCCGCGCCACGAGGCGCCGGCCGAACAGGCCGGAGGGCCGCCAGACCAGGACCGCGACGATGATCGCCAGCGCCACCGAGAGCTTCACCTCGGGCCCCACCACATAGGCCCCGACGAGATTCTCCATCACCCCGACGGCGAAGCCTCCGAACGCCGCGCCGAACGGATTGTCGATGCCGCCCAGCACCGCGCCGGCGAAAGCGTAGAGCAGGATCCCGAACATCATGTTGGGATCGAGATAAACGATCGGCGCCGCCATCATGCCGGCGATCGACCCGATCGCCGCCGCCAGGCCCCAGCCGAGCGCCAGCATCCACCCGACCCGGATGCCGACGAGCCGGCTCGACACCGGATTCTGCGCCGCCGCGCGCATGGCGAGGCCGAGCGGCGTGAAGCGGAAAAACGCATAGACCACGGCAAGCACGCACAAGGAGACGAGCACCGCGCCCGCTTCATGCGCCGACATGTAGCCGGCCCCGAACAAGGGACGGTCGCCGAACGGCGAGTCGAATGAGGTCACCGAATAGCCGTAGAGGTATCCGGCGAGCGAATTGAAGATGAAGGCGAGCCCTATGGACACGATCACCGAAGCAAGAATGGGCGCCCTGGCGAAGGGACGCACGACCACCCGCTCGATCACGACCCCGCCGATGAAGGAGACGAGCACTGTCGCCGCGAAAGCCCGCCAGTAGGGCCACCCGGAATCCATCAGCTTCCATGCGACATAGGTGGAGAACATCGCCATTTCGCCCTGGGCGAAATTGATCAGCTGGGTCGCCTGGTAGATCATCACCAGCGCCAGCGCCATGATCGCGTAGACCCCGCCGAGCGCGAGGCCGGAGGCCAGAAGATGCAGGAACTCGCCCACGCTTCTTAAGCGCTCCTTTAGCTCCTAATAGCCGAGATAGGCGCGCCGCACCGCGTCGTCGTCGCGGATCGCCCGCGCGGGGCCGCTCAGCGCGACATTGCCGGTCTCGATCAAGACCGCGTGATCGGCGAGATCGAGCGCGAGCGAAGCGTTCTGCTCGACCAGCAACAGGCTCGCGCCCTCGTCGCGATTGATTCCGCCAAGCGCGCGAAAAATTTCCGCCACCACCAGCGGCGCCAGGCCGAACGACGGCTCGTCGAGCATCAGAAGGGAAGGCCGCATGAGAAGCGCGCGCGCGATCGCCAGCATCTGCTGCTCGCCACCCGACAGCGTTCCGGCCTGCTGGCGGCGCCGCTCGGCGAGGCGCGGGAACAGCCCGAACACGCGGTCGAAATCCGCGCGGACGGCCTGCCGGTCGGCGCGCGTGTAAGCCCCGAGGCGCAGGTTCTCCTCGACCGTGAGATCGACGAACGTGCCGCGCCCGTCGGGCACATGTGCGATCCCGAGCCGCGCGATGTCCTCGGTCGAGAGCGCGCCGATCGGGCGGCCGCGAAAACGGAGATCGCCCGCGCGGCGGATGAGGCCCGAGAGCGCGCGCAGGATCGTGGTCTTGCCGGCGCCGTTGGCGCCGAGCACCGCGGTCACGCCGCCGTCTTCCACCTCGAAATCGACGCCGTGCAGCGCCTGCACCGGACCGTACCAGGCCTCGAGACCTTTGACTTCGAGGATCGCCAGGCTCAATTCGCGCTCCCGAGATAGGCGCGCACCACCTCGCGATTGGCCCTGACCTCGTCGGGCCTGCCGTTGGCGATCACCCGGCCGAAGTCGAGCGCGACCACCTGGTCGCTGACCCGCATGACCAGATTCATGTGATGCTCGACCAAGAGCACGGCGACGCCGCGCCGGTCGCGGATGGCGCGAATCTCGTCAGCGAGCCCGTCGACTTCCGAGTGGTTGAGGCCGCCGGCCGGTTCGTCCAGAAGCAACAGCTTGGGACCGTTGGCGAGCGCGCGCGCCAGCTCCACCCGCTTGCGGGTTGCGAACGGCAGCGCGCCCGCCGGCCGGTCCGCGACGCTCGAAAGACCGAATTCCTCG